>DATGSD010000255.1:0-5725 GCA_035302965.1 Burkholderiaceae bacterium
CGATCGGACAAGGCCACGGCCTCGACTAAATCGTGGGTAATAAACAAAGCTGTGCGCTTGTTCTCGTAAAGCGATTCGGCAAGGTCTTGTTGCAAAATCATTTTGGTTTGGGCATCGAGCGCCGAAAACGGCTCGTCGAGCAACATAACCTGAGGGTCGACAGCCAGGGTGCGAGCAAGCGCTGCGCGCTGGCGCATACCACCCGAGAGTTGGTGTGGATAGTGGTTTTCGAAACCCGCTAAATGACATTGCGCCAATAACTTGTCGGCGATGGCTTCGCGTTCGCGCCGACCCATGCCGCTAATTTGCAACCCTATCGTGACGTTTTCGCGAATGGTGCGCCACTGCATGAGCAAATCTTTTTGCAACATAAAGGCCACTTCGCGCACGGGGCCAACAACGGGTTTGCCTTTAACAAAAACCTCGCCCGAGGTGGGCGCGTATAAACCCGAACCCATATTGAGCAGCGTGCTTTTGCCACAACCCGACGGGCCAATTAAGGAAACCACCTCGCCTTTTTTAATAGACAAAGACACATTTGATACAGCGACACGCGGCTCGCCGCTTTGCTTGTCGATGAACGACTTGCTGACATCACGAAATTCGATTTCGACCATGGTTAACCCCGTTGCAGCCTGGTTACAAAAGCGGTGTAGATAAGCTGACACTGCCACCAAGCCGTTTGTTTTATATATGAACCAATGTTTTGTGTGTTAAACGAACTGTAATCCTAAGCAATGAGGAGTTGTATTGGGGATAACCCTTTAAAACCCGCAATACCCCTAAAAACAGCAAACGCCCTAAGCGTATTGCGCGGCAGGCTTGCGTTACGCCTTATTATTTAAGCTATTGGCTCGCCCCTTTATTTAAGCTTGCTTCTATTCGCAGCTCGGCAGATTCCCTTTTGTAGCGCGACTTTATCGCTCAGCACAAGCCAGCGAATTGCTTAGGGTTTTTACGTATAGCATCTAAGACTTGAGTTTTCTAAACTTCGTCAACGAAACACAGTTTCATATGTGAAACAACTGTCGGGCCAATGCTAAGGAGCAACACCATGCAAAACTTGTATCTACAGCCCCACCAGGCACGTACCACCGAACCAACGGTGTACGAAGACCTTTTGGGCGATTCCATCGAACGCGCTTTCAGCGCCGACCTCACCGAACTCGACGAACTCGTCGAGTATTTAAACGAGAACGGCCCCGATCACCAATCGGGCAAACCCTGGACAGCCGAAAACCTCGCTGCCGAATTTAAACGTTTAGGCGATTCCTAATCCACAACACTGCTATCTGTCTCTCCAAAGGAGCTTCCAATGAGCAAGAACCCTAGCGATACCGAAATCGAAGCCGTATTAAGCAGGGGTCTAAAAAACCGCTGGTACGCGATTTGCCCCTCCAACTTCCTTAAGAAAGAGCCCATCTCTTTACAGCGCCTAGGCTATAAAATTGTGCTGTGGCGTGACAACGATGGCCGTCCTTACGCACTCGAAGATCACTGCCCACACCGCGGTGCGCCGCTTTCACAAGGTATTCCGTTTGGTAATAAGATCGCTTGCGGTTACCACGGCGTCGAAGTTGCCCACGATGGCACCGTCGTCAAAGTGCCTGGCAGCCCTGGCTGTAAACTCGAAGGATCGCGACCAACATTGTCGTTCCACCTCGAAGAGGCTCATGGCGTAATCTTTCTATACAACTCCGATACCAATATCGATACCCCACCACCGCTCGAGCTTCCCGAGCAATTAACATCCGACGAATACGCCAACTTTTTGTGCTACGTCGAATGGGGTGCCGATTACCGCTATATCATCGACAACGTCATGGATCCCATGCACGGCACGTTTTTGCATAAACAATCGCATGCCATGTCAGAAGGCGCCCGCTCGGCCGAATTTAAACTGCGCGACACCGAGCAAGGCTTTATTTTTGAAAAAGCCGACCAGCGCAACGTTAACTTCGACTGGAGCGAATTCGGCGACACTAACATCCAATGGCTACGCCTAGACATCCCCTACCCGAAAAGCGGTGGGCCAGGTGGCAGCTTTGTTATTATTGGGCTGTGCACACCCATTGCCGAAAACAAAACCGCCGTATTTTTCTGGCGTACACGCAAAGTTTCTGGCTGGATGCGCGACTGCTGGCGCTTTTTATACAAAAACCGCCTCGAAGCACGCCACTGGGCCGTACTCGAGCAAGACCGCGTCATGCTTGAAGCCTTCGAACCCGATGCCAACCAGCGCGAGCATTTATACGCGCACGACGTCGGCGTCATGCGTGCCCGTAGGCAATTGCGTCAACTCGCTATCGAGCAGCTTAAAAATGATGCTGCTGTGCACGCTGCCTAAGTAACGCTTTTTGAAATCATCAACGGGCATGATCCCAAGGCGCCTTAAAGCGCCACGGGCATGCTCGTTTTTCATTGAACAGGACGCCCAATGACTGAAGACACCGAGAAGTATTCGGTACCAGGCCTCGAACGTGGGCTACGCATTTTGGCCTTGTTTTCGCGCCAAACCCCCACCCTTACAGCCCCCGAAATTGAGCAACAGCTCGAGCTGCCGCGCACAACGGTGTTTCGCTTATTAGTAACACTCGAGCGCATGGGTTTTGTCGAGCGCCTAGCAAACGGCCGCGAATTTCAACCGGGCACAGCCGTACTCAAATTGGGTTTCAAATATCTTGCCCCACTTGCGCTCACCCAGCTGGGGTATCCGGTTCTCAATACCTTGTGCCAACAAACCGACTATGCCAGTAATTTAGTGGTACGCGACCACACCGACATTGTTTATATTTTACGGGCCAGCCCGCCTACAATTTTTTCAGGTTCGGTGCATGTGGGCACCCGCCTACCCGCTCATGCCACGGTTTTAGGACGAGTTTTATTAAGCCAGTTAAGCGAAACCGAACTCCACGAGCTTTATCCAAATAATGCGTTGCCACTTAAAGGCGAACACACGCCAAAAACCGTTGACGAACTTTATAAATTATTGCAAGACGACTACAAACGCGGCTTTGTTGCCGAAGACGGTTTTTTTGAATCGCATATTTCTACCGTAGCAGCACCCGTGTTTGGGCTTAATAATCGGCTAGTTGCCGCCATCAGCCTTACACTTACTGGCGGTAAAATCCCCGACGACGAACGCGACGCCCTCATACAAGCTGTTTGTTTTTCGGCACAAAAGCTCTCGGCTAAGCTGCAACAACAACATAAAACCGAAGAAGCCTTGCCGCTTTAATATCGTTAAAGAGCGGCTCTAAACCCTAGGGGCCGGCAACATCAATCGGCGCAGCCACAATCGTCGCTTGTCTATCTTTAATTGCTAAGCCTATTCGCCGCTTACGTCGCTCGTGGCACTAAACGAGGGGCGAAAAACGCCATCGACAAGGGCAACTTGCGTTAAATCGTCGGCCGCTTGTTGAACCTGCTCGGTTACGGCTTGCTCGAGCTGCTTATTTTTTTCAAACCGGTACGCCGGCCCCACCACACTTAAACCCGCAACCGCCCGCTGCTGCCCATCTAAAATAGCAGCGCCACACGCATTTATTCCTTCTTCAAGGCCCGAAAAACTCCACACACATTGGGCTTGGCGATCGCGACTTATTTGCTCGGAAAGGCTGCGCCAATTATCCGGCTGGCTAGGCAAATTAGCTTGATAACGGTGGTTAGCAAAAAGCGTTTTAAGGCTGGCCTCGCTTAATGTGGCCAGCATAGCGCGACCGGGTGCCGTTAAATACGCTGGCATTTGGCTGCCCAAACGAATGCGACTAACTAGGCCCTCTTCAGGCATGTGACGCAACACATACATAACATCAAGTTGATTGGGCAGCACCAAATACACGGACAAAGAAAACTGTTGGCTAAGAGCGGCAGCCACGCGGCGTCCCGCAGCCAACAAATCGTGCTCGGCCAAACAATTAGCCGCCAAGCGTAAAAACCCTGTAGCCACTTGGTGCCCCCCTTGCGGCAAGGCCTGAATTAAGCCTTCAGCCTCGAGCGTCGTTAACAGACGGCTAACAGTTACCCGATTTACCTGAATGAGGCGGCCAACTTCGCTGGTATTAGCGGTTGAACCGCCCTCGGCGATGTAACGCAGCAAGCGTAGCGCCCGAACAACCGGAGTTACTAATGCTGGGCTAGAAGCAGTTTTTTTCGTCATGCCAGCGGCACTTCCCAAGCGTTATAAGCGTAAAGCCAATCGGCGCTTTCACCTTTACGTAGCCAGGTATTACTGCGTGAGGCAATTTGAATTTTGCTCGTGCGCGGCAGGCGCAACGCTTGATAGGCATCAAATGCCTCTTCGGGGGTGTTAAAACGCTCGGGCTCGAGGCAACGCGCTAAAACGATGGCGTCTTCGATAGCCTGGCCAGCACCCTGGGCCATAAACGGCATCATGGGGTGACAGGCATCGCCCATTAGCACCATGCGGCCTTCGTGCCATTTTGGTAGCGGGTCGCGAATGTATAAAGCCGACTTAAGCACCGAATCGCAGGCATCGAGTAAGGCCCGCGCTTCTGGGTGGAAATCTTTATAAATATCGGCTAATTCTGATACCTCGCCATTGGTTGTCCATGACTCGAGATGCCAATCGTCTTGGGGGGTGGTGGCAAAAATAAAAATGTCTTCTCCGCGATTTAGCGGGAAATTTACAATTTGCACCTCGGGAACCGGCCCCCACCACTTAGTAAAACTGTTGGGGTCTGATAAGCCTTTTACCCTATCGGTGGGCACAACAGCACGGTAAGCGACAACGCCGGTAAACTGCGGTTTTTCTTCGCCTAACAAGGCGGTGCGAACGGTAGAATGAATGCCATCGGCACCAATTAAAATATCTAGATTTTCGTTGCTGCCGTCGGCAAAACTGGCCACAACCTGCCCATTGTTTTGTTCAACGCCAGTTAAACGTTTATCGAATTGCACACCCTCGAGCGGAAAAGCATCGGCCAAGGCTTGAATAAGGTCGGCACGATGAATCGTTAACTGCGGTGCGCCGTAGTTTTCTTCGGCCTGGGCCGACATACCTAAGCGCGAGGTTTCTTCGCCGGTGTAGCCATCGCGGCTAATACGGTAATCGGGGCGTGCGGCCGTTTTGCGCAAGCCTTCGGCCACGATTTCGCCCAAACCATCAAGCGCGCAAACCGCATTAGGGGTTAGGTTGATGTCGGCACCCACTTTAAAAAAGCCTTTGGCTTGCTCAAACACCACAACATCGTGGCCTTGCTTTAATAAAGCAATAGCGGCGGTTAAGCCCCCAATGCCTGCTCCAGCAATGCCAATTCGTCGCTTTGTCATTAATGTCTCCGGTTGATCGTTCAGTTTTGAACAATAAGCACTAAATTTAACACGGAAGCCCAAAAATGCAAAACTATTGCCACGCAAACGCAGCGCTTCAGCTAGCTACTTGCAACTGGCGCGCACGCGACAAACGAAACAACCGTCATTCGGTCGCACTAGATGGCCAACATTATTGCGACACAAGCACGGCGCCAAGCAAGCTACTTGCAATTTGTGTCGGCTAATTGCGCTCTGTCATTGTTCGGCCAAGAGGTTTGCTAAGAAAAATTATTAGCAATCGGGAGTACCGGCGATGTAGTTGCCGGTAAAACACGACGCTTCAAAGGTTTCTAAGCTAGGGTTTAATGTACGCAAACCGTCTTCGAGGTCGTTTAAGTTTTGATAAACCAGGCCGTCGGCGCCAATTTCTTTGGCAATGGCTTCAGCATCT
>DATGSD010000256.1:0-3020 GCA_035302965.1 Burkholderiaceae bacterium
AACGTTGTGGCATATGCAGAAGGACAAGGCGCGGCACCTACCGAGCAAGAACCTGATATTTTCGCCTTTATGGGCAGTGATAATGGGTTTTTACGACTTGTTTCCGTTCCGGAAGTTAAAAGTATTGATGAATTGAAAGGCAAACAAGTTGGCGTCGATGCACTAACCACAGGCTATGCTTTCGTTTTGCGTGAATTGCTCGAGCGCGGAGGGTTAGATCCAGCCGAATTCGATTACGTGCAAGCAGGCGGTGTGATGAAACGCTTCGAATCGCTTATGGATAAAGAGTTCGCAGCTACGTTATTGGTCTCGCCTTTTGAAGCTGCAGCCGAACGAGAGAATTTCAACGTTTTAGCCAACGGTTCTGAAGCTTTGGGTGCCTACCAAGGTGTGGTCGGTGCCGTTCGCTCCGATTTTGCGAAGGCCAATGCTAAGCAATTAGTTGGCTACATACGCGCCTATAAAAAAGCGCTCGACTGGTTGTACGATTCGGGTAATAAAGATGAAGCAATAGCAATTCTTCTTGAAGCCGTTCCTAATATGCAAGAGCCTGTTGCTCAAGCCTCTTACAAGGTATTGCTAGACGACCAGCTTGGTTTTTTCAAAACACCAGAAATTGATCTTGAGGGCGTTGAGGCTGTATTGCAGTTACGAAGCAAGTACGCTGAGCCTAAGGTCTCATTGAAAGAGCCGGCGGCTTATATCGATACAACATTTCTAAAGCAGGCTTTAAACTAATCAATTACGCCTCAAGTATTAAGCTTTCAACCGGTCTAGAGTCATTCTGTGGCCGGTTTTTTTGTGCCTGTCTCGTGGCTAAAAGTAAGAAAAATAAAATGGCGTGTTGGCCGGATGCATAGAGTACCAGTCTAGCTGGCATGAGAGAGTCACTGAAAGTTTGATCTTGATCAGAAATGGCGAATCAATCAGACTGCGAACTAGGCGCACTGCGACGCGAAGCGCTGGGCGCGTTAACCGTCGGGATTAAAAGCTAATTCACGAACTGGCTTTTGGATGCAACTGAGGCAGGCCCCAAGAGGCTGTCATATTGCCATTGCTGGCGAATGTTTATCTGCGCTATATCTATACGCTATCGGGCTTGGATTTGATACGGCCCGCAGCGGGCCTGGGCCAGTTAGCATTTCGTTGTTCTTGTCACTCAGTTTTTAGAGGCACTGGGTGACGAAAACGACGAAACGTTTTTGTTGCGCTTACGCAAGATAGTTAGCGATGCGGTCACGTCGTGCTGCTTTTAGTGCAGTAGTAACCGATTTTTGTTGGTGGCGGTGTCCGTGATAGGGCGCGCAATCAATGGGCAAGCTACCCTTTGTGTCAACGCCTTGCTAATATAAAGTTCTTAACAATGCAAACGACACTGTCAGGGGTCTCATGAGGTTTTCCGTTCGAGCGCGAACTGTACTTATTTTTCTTTTTGACCTTTTTGCCGTCCTAGTAGCTTGGCTAGGGGCGTTCGTGTTGCGTTTTAACCTGCAGTGGCAGTCGGGTTACGACACTGTTATTTGGGGTGGTTTAGGGCTACTTTTGTTGTTGCAAGCGGTTTTGGTGTGGAATTTAGGCTTGCACCGTAGCATGTGGCGCTTTGTAGGTTTGCACGAGCTTGTTCGTGTTGGCGGGGCAGTGGTTTTTACGGGCTTATTACTAGCTTTGGTGGCCTTAGCCTTACCACAAGGTTTTGGTATTCCTCGCTCTATCGTTTTACTGTATCCGCTGCTTTTGTTGTTTTTTATGGGTGGTGGGCGGGTGGCTTGGCGTTTGTGGCGCGAGTACCGTTTGTATCATTCGCCCGCGGCACGCAGAGGCTTGCAACACCGTTCGCTGCCTGTGGTAGTCGTTGGAGCTGGGGCCGCGGGGGCGTGGTTGCTGCGCGATCTTACTCGGCAAAAGCGCTGGCGCGTAGTGGGCTTGGTCGACGACGACCCTAGCAAACACGGTTTAAAAGTTTCGGGTGTGCGGGTTCACGGTTCGCTTTCGTCGCTGCCTTCTTTAATGGCTACGTTTCGTGCCAAGCATGTGGTTGTTGCCATCCCTACGGCGCAACGCGAGGTTTTACGCCGCGTTAGCAGTTTGCTCGACGAGGCCGATTTTCAGCTTTTAACCATTCCGGGCATTAGCGAATTAATGTCGGGACGGGTGTCGATCGATGCCTTGCGCCCAGTCGCTATCGAAGACTTACTTGGACGCGACGCGGTTAGTATCGATAGCGACGAAGTTGGTCAAATGATTGTTAATCAGCGTGTTTTAGTAACTGGTGCTGGTGGTTCCATTGGTAGCGAGTTGTGTCGCCAGGTAGCCGTTTTTAAGCCGGCCAAACTTATTTTGTTTGATCATAGCGAGTACGCACTTTATGCCATTGCCCAATGGTTTGCCGACCATGCGCCCACGGTTAAGGTGGTTGCCTTAACCGGCGATGTCAAAGACGAGGTACGCGTTGACGAGGTTTTTGCCAGCTATAAACCCAGTTTGGTTTTACACGCTGCTGCTTACAAGCATGTGCCATTAATGGAGCAAAACAATGCTTGGCAAGCGGTGCGTAATAATGTGTTTGGCACGCTTAATGTGGCCCGTGCCGCTAAACGTTACGGCAGTAAGCGCTTTGTGCTGGTTTCTACCGACAAAGCGGTTAACCCCGCAAATGTTATGGGGGCCACTAAGCGTTTGGCCGAAATGCTTTGCGAGGGCTTAAATAATAATTCGGCCACGCGCTTTATGATTGTGCGTTTTGGTAATGTTTTAGGCAGCGCGGGCAGCGTGATTCCGCGCTTTCGGCAACAAATTGAAAGTGGTGGGCCGGTTACGGTTACCCACCCAGAAATCACCCGTTATTTTATGTTAACTACTGAAGCCGCTCAGTTGGTTTTACAAGCGACCACCATGGGCGACGGCGGTGAGGTTTTTGTGCTCGATATGGGCGAGCCCGTTCGTATTGTCGATTTAGCTCGTAAAATGATTCAGCTTTCGGGTGTTAGCGAAGACCAAATTCCTTTACGCTTTAGTGGTTT
>DATGSD010000257.1:0-2618 GCA_035302965.1 Burkholderiaceae bacterium
ATAGACCCCCACGAAGGGCTAAACAATAAATTGGCTCGTACGGTTAAACGGCCTTGGGCATGCAAATCGCGATAGGCAGAAATCAATTCGCTGGCAGCACCGTGCTCTTCAAAAATACTGGTTGTTCCGAACGAGTTATAAACACTGGCCGCCTGTTCGACTGCCTGAATGCGCTGCTCGGGCGTAAAACTGCTTGCCTCTTTCATCAGCGTCATTTCAACAATGCTCATATAGGTGTCTTCGGTAAAAACACCCGTTAATTCGCCTTGGCTGTCTTTTTCGATTATTACCGACGGGGCCGGAGAAGGCGTATTGCGATCAATACCGCAGCGCTCGAGTGCCATCGAGTTGGCAATCGACGTTAAGGGCAGGCTATGACGCCAAAACCCCCAAATAGGGCGAATATACACGGGGTTGTTCGGCGCAACTTGGTCGAGATCCCACCGAGTAGGCCAGCGCTGCTCTTCAAGCCCAGCCACCGGATCCCAATAAGACGGCGGCTCGCCAATTGGCATGGTCACAATCCACTCGCCCGGTTCGGCTTGCTTTACTAACTGTTCGATACGACCCAAAATTTCATCAATTGAACGCGCGCCTTCCAAGCCCGGAAACACATTTTTTAGCCCCTCGCGGTCCATATGGGCATGGGTATCGATAAGGCCCGGCATTACCGTTCGACCTTGCAAGTCAATAACCTCGAAGGCCTTATCGGCAAGAGACTGAAGCTCGGTGTCAGAACCCGTGGCCACAATTTTATTGCCCATTATCGCCAAGGCCGAACAGCTTCGAAATTGATCATCGACGGTAATTACGTGACCATTACGATAAACCCGCAATTTTTGTTCTGATTTTTTTATCAATTTAAAAACCTCCAGCAAATGCATTACGACGATAATCGGCCACCGCAGTCATCAGGCCGTCTGGGTCGACGCTAATGCACTCGGCTGAACCAAAAAAGAAACGGTGTTCGGGTTTTGCCACCAACACATCAAGTTGGGCTTGCTGCAAAGCGGCAACAACCTCGGTAGGAATTCCGGCTTCAAGCAATAAATTGCCATCAAGGTCGAGCGACCAACGGGGACGCGCAATGGCCTCGGGCAGCGACAAGCCGTAATCGACCATATTGCTCAGTACTTGTACTAGGGTGATGGTTTGGCCACTGCCCCCAGGGGTAGTCAATAGAAAGCGCAGACGACCATCTTTTAAAACTAAGGCAGGGCTTAAGGTATGGGCCGGGCGCTGACCCGGACGGGCAAAATTCGGATCGGAAGGCTTGCTTGAAAAGCCCATTAAGCGATTGTTTAACAACACGCCTGTTTTTGAGTCGGCCACATGGCTGCCGAACGGCGTAAAAATGCTTTGAATAATGCTAATGCCATTGCCGCGTTCGTCGGTAATAGCCACCAAGGCCGTGCCATTTGAGCGGGGTAACTGGCGAAACGCCTCATTGGCTTTTTGGCTATCTTGTGCCACCGACTGGAGCTGTTGAAGTAGCTGAGCCGGTACGGCCGTGTTGGGCGCATCGCCCTCGGTGTTAGCCTTAAGCTCGGCCGCAATAAAGGGATCGTGTAAATACGGCACAGCCGCCGCCGTAGCCTGGCGCGCGGCTGTCATTAATAAGCACAAACGATCGGCATCTTCCCAAGCAATTTGGCCAAAGTCTTGAGGCGCAAGCGCAGCCAGCTGTAACAGCATTAGCATGGCGTACGAATTAGGCGGCGGTACGCAAACCACATGACCGCGATACTCGAGCTGCAAAGGTTGCATCCAAAGAGGCGAATACGCGGCCAGGTCGGCAGGCGACAACACCCCACCCCGTGCTTGCACGGCCTCGCACACCTGTTGGCCAATTTCACCTTCGTAAAAAGCCGAACGCCCCTCGGCCGCTAATTGACGTAACGTTTGCGCAAGTTGCGGCTGATACAAAACCTTGCCGTTATCAGACAGCGACGACAAAAATACCTGCTGGCAGCCTGGATCGGCTTGCAAGCGGCTTTGGTGGGCCTTGAACGCGTTGATTAAATCGGAGGCTAAGGTAACGCCATTTTCGGCCAAATCGATAGCCGGCTCAAACAAGCTCGCCCAGGGGCGGCTGCCAAATTGCTGGTGCAGCTCGGCCCAAGCTCCTACCATGCCGGGCACCGAACAACTTAAAGGCCCGTCAGATAACTCGGCTCGTGAAAGGTTTAACGGAAGTTTTTGCGGCGCTGGCCCCGACCCATTCAAACTGTAGGTTTCGCCATCTTGGTGCAGCAAAATAAAACAATCGCCGCCCAAACCGCAAGCATGTGGAACCGCCGAGCAAAGCGTGGCCGCGGCCGTAATTGCGGCATCGACGATATTACCGTCGGCTTTGAGCATTTTAAGGGCCGATTCTGTTGCCAGCGTGTGGCCCGATACAACCGCATATTGGCGGCCGCGCACGGTATGCACGGCAGCATCTTTTGTCTCTTCCATTTAAACAGCCTTTTTTGCAAGCCTAAAAACACGTTTTTATCCGTAGTAATGGCTATAGGCATTACTACTAATAGCGATTAAGCTAGCTATAACTAATAGTTTTTATAAATCGTATTAACGACCAGATTATCGGAAGAAACACCCACCCACAAGGCCAAAAA
>DATGSD010000258.1:0-3316 GCA_035302965.1 Burkholderiaceae bacterium
GAGCGCTTATTACAAGCGCCACCGGCCACCATCGAGCCCGATGCTGAAAACCCCATTACCGCCGTCGGTTTGGCGCTGCAGTCGCCAAAACCCTTGGTGCGCGAGGTTCAAGCTGGCTCGGCCGCCGAAAAAGCCGGTATAAAAGCGGGCGACAAAATTATTGGCGCGGCAAACCAGGCCGACCTTTCTGCGGCCGATTTAGTCGCTTTAGTAGGGCAGTACGACAATCAAGCGCTAACACTGCAAATAGAACGCGACGGTACCCAGCTGCAATTAACTGTTGTGCCCACACGTTCGCCCAATGCTCAGCCCGACGAGCCTGCTCGTATGGGGGTTATGTTGGCTGCCGATTGGCCCATGGTAACGGTGCGGCACGGCTTGATAGCGAGCATGCAGCAAGGGGTGGTGCGCACGGCCGATACGGTATGGTTTTCTTTAAAAATGATGGCGCGCATGGTTACCGGCCATGTGTCGGTGCGCAATATTAGCGGGCCCGTTACTATTGCCGATTACGCGGGGCAAACAGCCCGCATGGGCTTAATCGCGTATTTAGGGTATTTAGCGTTAATTAGCGTTAGTATAGGGGTTTTAAATTTATTACCCATCCCGATGCTTGATGGCGGTCATCTCATGTACTATCTTATCGAGATTGTTCGTGGCAAGCCTTTATCTGAGCATTGGCTTGCGGCCGGCCAGCGTGTTGGTATCGCTTTGCTAGCCGCTTTAATGGGTCTTGCTTTTCTAAACGACTTTAATCGCCTTTTCAGTTAAGCATTTTGTGCCGTACAATCCGTTCACTATTTGATCGCCGAAGGGTTTAACCGCATGTCACTGCGCCGGAAATTTCAATTTTTTACTCCCATTTTGCTGTTGGTTTTCGCTTTATTTGTTGTGCCAAGCCCAGCAGTGGCAGACGATTCCACCTTTGTGGTTAAAGATATCCAAATCGAAGGGATACAGCGGGTCGATCCAGGTACTATTTTTGCCCATCTGCCGGCGCGCGTTGGCGAACCCTTTACCACCGAAGAAGTGGCACAAGCCATTCAAAGCCTGTATGCAACGGGCTTTTTTAGCGACGTTAGCATCGACAACGTCAACGATGTTTTAGTCGTTACGGTTAAAGAACGGCCCACCATTGCCTCGCTTAGTTTTCATGGCATGCGCGCTTTTAATGCCGATGAATTAACCAAAGCGCTTACTGCTGTCGGTTTTGGGCCAGGGCGTATTTTTGATCAGGCCATGCTCGAGCAGGCCGTGTTCGAGTTGCAGCAGCAGTATTTGTCTGATGGTAAATACGGCGTCGAAATCAACCCCATTATTACGCCGCTGCCGCGCAACCGCGTTGGCGTTAACTTCGATATTTTCGAAGGCGATCGGGCCCGCATTAAAGAAATTAACTTCGTGGGTAACGAAGCCTTTTCATCAAGCCGCTTGCGCGACGAGATGGAGCTCACCACATCGGGTTTCATGACGTGGTACACGGCCACCGACCGCTATTCGCGCGAAAAACTCGAGGGCGACCTCGAACGCATTCGCTCGTATTATCTCGATCGGGGTTATCTCGAGTTTAATTCCGAGCCGCCGCAAGTTACTATCTCGCCCGACCGCGAGCAAATATTTATTACGTTTACCCTCCACGAGGGCGAGCCCTACACCGTGCGCGAGGTTAAATTAGCGGGCGAACTTTTAGGGCTTGATGACGAAATCGAAAAGTTAATCGAAATCAAACCGGGTGAAACCTTTTCGGCTGCTAAAACCAACGCTTCTATCGAAGCCATTACCGATTATTTAGGCTCTTTGGGTTACGCCTTTGCCAACGTCAACCCCAACCCCGAGCTCGATCGCGACAACCACGAAGCCGATATTACGTTTTATGTCGATCCGGGTCGGCGCGTTTATGTTCGCCGCATTCAAATTGGGGGCAATACCCGTACCCGCGATGTTGTGGTTAGACGCGAAATTAACCAAATGGAAGCGGCCTGGTACGATGCCGACGAAATTAAAGCGTCGCGCGACCGCATCGACCGTCTTGGCTATTTTACCGACGTTAACGTATATACCGAGCCAGTTCCGGGCTCCGACGACCAAATCGACGTTAACGTCGAAGTTAAAGAAAAACCCACTGGCATGATCAACCTGGGGGTGGGTTATGGGTCTACCGAAAAAGTCTTGTTGTCGGCCGGTATTAGCCAAGACAACATTTTTGGTAGTGGTAATAGTTTGTCGTTGCAAGTTAATACTAGCCGCACCAACCGGTCGGCTGTTGTGGCGCACACCAACCCATACTGGACAACCTCGGGCATTAGCAAAACAACGTCTTTGTACTACCGCCGCACCACGCCTTACGAAACGGCTGATAACTACGAATACGATGGTTATTACCGTGTTACGGCTATGGGGGGGGGCTTAAGCTTTGGCGTACCCATTTCCGAGTACGATCGTGTATTTATGGGCGGAAGCTACGAGCGCAACACGCTCGATTTATACAACTCTAGCCCACAAGCCTATATCGATTACCGCGACGAATACGGCCGCACAACCAATTCGTTTATTTTCAATCTAGGTTGGGCCAAAGATACGCGCGACAGCGCCATCGCACCTACCCGTGGTAGCTACACTCGCTTATCGGGCGATATCTCAGCCGGTAGCCTGAAATACTATATGTTAAGTGCTCAACAGCAGTTCTACGTACCGTTGGGCCGCAGCTTTACGCTGGCATTAAACGGTGTTGTCGATTGGGGTAAGGCGATAGGTGATCGTCCGTATCCCGTCATTAAAAACGTGTATGCCGGTGGGATTGGCTCGGTTCGGGGTTACGAAGGCGCATCATTAGGCCCGCGCGATACCCGTACCGGTAGCTATCTTGGGGGTTCGCGTAGTATTGTCGGAAACGTTCAACTTTATCTGCCCTTCCCGGGCGCTAGCCGCGATCGTACTCTACGCTGGTTTGTCTTTGCCGATGCCGGTAAAGTTAGCAACAGTGGCGGGGGTTGTATGGCGGGGCCTGCCGGCCAGACGGTCGAAGACCCCTGCGGATGGCGCTATTCGGCCGGTTTAGGGTTGTCGTGGCATTCGCCCATGGGGCCTCTCGAATTGTCGTGGGGTAAAGCGCTTAACGCCAAGCGAGGCGACGACAAGCAAGCATTCCAATTCCAAATTGGAACAGGTTTCTAGCGGTTTAATAGCACGTCCGTTTTTGGGCGTGCTTATTTAATGGCACAATAACGGTTTAATTCGGCTCCTATGCAAGGTGGATTTTTCATGAAGTCTCAATTCGCACAATCTTTTTATGCTCTGTATCGCCGCATCAACTTAC
>DATGSD010000259.1:0-3782 GCA_035302965.1 Burkholderiaceae bacterium
ATTATTGGTTTAAACGGCCAACCGCTTTGTTCAGGTTTAATGTCAAACGTGCTGCACACAGAAGTTAATCTGTCTGATCGACCCTATTTTGAACGCGTGCTCGATTCGCCCGGCACCATTTTGGGCGAATTTTATATTGGTCGAATCTCTGAATCGCCTATTTTTTTAGTTATTACTGCGCTTAGGCGTGACGATGGCAGCCCCTACGCGATTGGCTACGTCTCACTCGACCTTCGCAGTTTAAGTAATCAGAAACAGCACTATGGGGTTAGCAGCGACACGCAAACACTACTGCTAGACCGCAATAATATTGTTTTAAAGGCCCACCCCGACAACAGCCTTTATGGTGCCGCCCTAACCAGCGACACGGTTAGCAAGCTTTTAACCGAGCACACTAGCGGCTCGACTACGGTGCGACGCTCCGATGGCAAACGGTGGCAAGTTAGTTTTGCGCGCACCGGCACCCAAGCCGACCCGGAAGCGTTAACCATTGTGCATTTAACCCCTTCAAGCACCATTTTGTCGCAAGTTAATCAGGCACTTTGGATAGGCATTGGCTTAACGGTATTAATTACCATCATTACGCTGCTACTCGGATGGTGGGGCTTATACGCCTTTGTGGGCCGCAATATTCGCTACCTTACCGAAGACGCCAAACGGTTGGGCCAACGAACTTATAACGAACCGGTTACGCCATTCATTACCGGTGCCGAATTCCAAGCCATCGGCAGCGAACTGGATACGGTCGCAAGCGAGCTTCAAGAGCTCGAGCTTCATTGGGAAACCTCCTTGCGCCAACGCCAAAGCGAGGCGCAAATTTTGCGCTTAATCGCCAACGCCCAGCCCCTAGAAGACTGCTTAACTGCCCTTAGTTACCTGATTCAAGATCAAATCCCAAATAGCTTGGTCGCAATTATTTTGCTTGACGAAGACCAAGAAACCATTACTACTTGTGTGGCGCCCAACCTACCCTCAGCCATTTGCACGCGCCTTAATCAGGCCAAAGTTTCGACCGAACTCGGCTGGCATGTGCAGGCGCTAATCCAAAAACAAGCAATTATTAGCAACGACGTTAAAGCCGATGCGCTCTGGAGCCACTCGGCCGACCAGGCCTTACAAAACCATATTGAAACCGCGTGGGCCTACCCAATTATTGCGTCCGAGCCCGAACATTCAATTTTTGGCACGATTAATATTTACTTGCAAAAAAGGCGCTCACCTACCGAGATCGACCTCAACCTTAGCCGCATGGCGGCCGGGCTTGCTCTAATTGCAGTTACCCAACAACGCCAACATCAAACCTTACAGTACCAGTCGCGTCACGACCCGCTAACTGGTCTTTTTAACCGCCATACTTTATCGTCGTACATTACGGCAGCCATCCATCATGCCCAGGCCACGCGCAGCCCATTTTGTGTGCTAATGCTTGACCTTGATGGTTTTAAAGAAGTTAATAACACTCTGGGTAACGAGCTGGGCGACCTTTTACTAAAACAAGCCGGTCAGCGCTTAAACGAGGTTGTGGCCGACCGTGGCTATGTTGGCCGCTCGGGTAACGACGAATACCTCATTTTACTACAACAAGCAAACAACGCCCACCTACAAGACACACTGAAAGCACTGCTACGTGCCATGCGAACCCCCTTTACGCTTCATGGCGTCCACGTGCAAATTAGCGCCAGCATTGGTGTTGCCTGCTACCCTGAAGCGGGTACCGAATTGCACTCGTTGCTACAGCATTCAGAAAGCGCAATGTATAAAGCGCGCCGTGAGGGCAGTGGCTTTTTGTTATACGATCGCCGCGACGAAGAAAAAACAAACCTGCACATTATGACGCTTTCGGGCTTGCGCGGCGCTCTCGAAAACAGCGAATTTGTCTTGCACTTTCAACCAAAAATTGATTTGCGCAGCGGCACAACCGCTGGGCTTGAGGCGTTAATTCGCTGGCAACACCCACAAAAAGGCCTAATTAGCCCCCAAAGCTTTATCGGCGTGGCCGAACTCAGTGACATTATTCACCCTCTTACCCTTTGGGTAATTGAAGAATCCGTTCGGCAATGCAGCCGCTGGCGCAAACTCGGCTATCCCGTTACGGTGTCCGCCAATCTTTCAACTCGTAATTTGCTGCGTCACGACCTGCCCAACCAAGTACAAAAAATCATTAAACGACATAACTTTCCGGCTAATCGCTTGCAGCTTGAGGTAACCGAAAGTGCAGTTATGGACGACATCAATCGGGCCTTGCCGGTGCTGCAAGGTCTACGTGGTATAGGTGTGCGTTTGGCGCTCGACGATTTTGGTACGGGCTACTCGTCGTTAGCCTACATTCGTCGTTTACCGGTAGAAAATCTGAAAATTGATCGCTCGTTTATAACCGTTTTGGATAAGAGTACCGAAGATCGCCAAATTGTCATGACCATTATTAAGTTGGCGCATAGCTTGCGGCTTACCGTTACGGCCGAAGGCGTTGAAAACGATACGGTGTTACGAATTTTACGCCGCATGGGTTGTAACTATGCCCAAGGCTTTGGTATTGCCCGACCCATTCCGGCCGAACAGGTAATCGATTGGTTCAACGATGCCAACAACCCTAAGCGGCCAATCTTGCAGCAATTTGTTTAGCCGCCTGTTTTAATCGCTTTAAATAGCGTGCCACCACGTCGTCTTTTTGGGTAACGGTTTTAATCCAGGTTAAGTTAATAACGGCGATTGGCTCGCCTTCAACACGAATGGGCACGGCAATCGAATCGCGGCCATCATCGATGCTGGTGCGGGGCTGGTTGTAATCGCCACCGTAATCAGGGTAGCGGGTGCCATAACCAAGGGTTTGGGTTTCTTGCAACAAATTAGCTACCAGATTGGGCTTTTGCGCCAAATAATTACCCGCCTGCGAACTATTACGCAAACGCTCGATAATAGCTTGACGCTCAAGCGCATCGCAAAACGCCAAATAAGCACGGCCGGTCGCCGAGCGTAAAAAATTAATCCGAAAACCAATTGGCCCAAGCACAATATGATGGAAATACGATTTGGGCCGATTGGTTTCAATTACCTCCATGTGCTCAAGTCGCGGCACAGCTAACACCGACGGCCACTGCACATCGGCGCACAAGCTGGCCATAATTGGCGATGCAACCTCAACCAAATAGTCTTCATCATGCAGCTCGGGGCGGCGCAAGCGAATTTGATGGCTTGGGCAATAAGCAGAGTCGGCCAAGCGCTGCCAAATTAAGCCCTTACGACGCAATGTTAATAACACCCGCAACAAAGTTGCTTTAGGCAAACCGGTTGCCCGATGCAAGTCGTTTAAGCTGGCGGCACGGGCCTGCTGCAACTCAGCTAGTACATCTAGGCCGCGCTCGAGGGCACGAATCGTTTTAACTTTGGGTTCGGTCATAGTCTTTTGCTTGCGTCCTTTTTGCTAAAGTTATCGTCTTTTCGCTACAGTCTTTTGGCTGAAGCCATAGTCTTTCGCTGCGGTTTTTTGATTGCAGTTATCGATTTTTAGGTTTCACTGTGTGAAACTATAAGCGATAAGGGTTTAAGTTTCTAACACGAGTGGCTAGCATTTACTTATCGCATATAAGCAGTTAAGGCTCGATTAACAAGCCCCCTAACACCATAGAGAGAAACCGATGACAACAAAACGCCGTGTTCTATTAATAGCGACCTTAGACACCAAAAAGGAAGAGGCGCTTTATTTGCGCCAAAAAATTGAAGCTGCTGGTTTAGAGGTTATCCATCTCGACCCAAGCATTCGACAAATCATCGAGGGCGGTGCC
>DATGSD010000260.1:0-3616 GCA_035302965.1 Burkholderiaceae bacterium
TAGCCCAACAAATAAAAGCCTATCAGCCAAACTATATTTTACTCGCCGGCTTTATGCGTATTTTAACGCCGAGCTTTGTCGAGCAGTTTGAAGGCAAACTGATTAATATTCACCCTTCATTGCTCCCCGCATTCCCTGGTCTAAAAACCCATCAACAAGCGTTACTGGCAGGCGTTCAGTGCCACGGATGCACTATCCACTTCGTTACTGCCCAACTTGATGACGGTCCGATAATAGCTCAAGGTATTACGCCTGTTTTAGCAAACGACACCGAGGCAACACTAGCTGCACGTGTATTGCACGTCGAACATATTTGCTATGCGGCTGTTGTTCAATGGCTGTCTGAGGGCCGTGTTCTGATCGAACCAAATGGTAAAGTGACTGTCAGTGGTGTGGAGCATCGTGCTTTTTTTGTCGCTGAGCAGGCAGTCTCTTAATTTTTCGTTTATTGCTTGATAGCTGCAGCTTGCCACGAATTGGTTTCGTTGTTTCGGCCAATTTATGTATTTTTTGGGTCTTAGTTGTTGTTGCTAGGCTAGCTACTTATTAAGCAAACGGCTTTTTAATCAACAAACAGCAACTTGTTTATCGCGCGAAACCTAGAGAAATATCAACTCGTGCTTAAAAGATCGATGTCAAAGTATGGTTAAACTACGTTAAACTGCCTAACTTACCTTCAAACGAGGCCTGATTTTTGCCTTATGAACACATTTCTAAATTTTTTAGCAAACGGTTTACTTAACTTTTCGTGGTGGGAAGTCGTTATTTTCACCCTGGTAGTAACCCACATCACAATTATCTCGGTCACCTTGTTTTTGCACCGAAGCCAAACGCATCGTGGCCTCGATTTGCATCCGGCGGCCATGCATTTTTTCCGCTTTTGGTTATGGCTAACAACGGGCATGGTAACCAAAGAGTGGGTTGCCGTGCATCGCAAACACCACGCTAAATGCGAGCGCGAAGGCGACCCTCATTCGCCCATGGTGTATGGCATTGGCAAAGTGTTTTTTCGTGGTGCCGAACTTTATCGCCACGAAGCCACCAACCAAGAAACCTTAAAGCGCTATGGCCATGGCACGCCCGACGATTGGCTCGAACGCAATTTGTATTCGCGTCATAACTTGTTAGGCATTCTTATCATGCTCGCCATCGATGTTGCGCTTTTTGGCGTTATCGGCTTAACGGTATGGGCTGTGCAAATGGCTTGGATACCGTTTTGGGCTGCAGGTGTCGTTAATGGCATTGGCCATTACTGGGGGTATCGCAACTACGCCAGCCCCGACACCAGCACCAACGTTTTCCCGATTGGCATCATTATTGGCGGCGAAGAGCTACACAATAACCACCATGCCCACGCCACATCGGCAAAGTTTTCCGCCAAATGGTACGAGCTTGACCTGGGCTGGATCTACATCAAAGGCTTGCAGTTTTTACGTCTTGCAACCGTTCGTCGTGTTGCGCCAAAATTAAAGCTTGAATCTGAACCTAGCTACTCAATCAACCTTAAAACCCTCGAGGGCGTTATAGTGCATCGCTACGAAATTCTTGCGCGCTACAAAGAAATGCTTCGCAAAAGTGTTTCCGACGAAATTCGCCGCCTTAAGGCTTTAGGTAGCGAAGCCTACGAGCACACCTCCTTAAATAAAAAACTTTTACGTCGCACCCGAGTTTGGCTTGGTAAACACGGTAAAACAAAATCGTTAAAACCTGCACAACAAGCCCAGCTTAATCAGGTATTAGCACATAACCAAGCCCTATCAACGCTGGTACAAATGCGCGACGAACTCACCCGACTTTGGGAAAGCTCAAGCGCTACCAGCGAGCAATTACTGCACGATTTGCAATCATGGTGTCAACGAGCACAACAAAGTGGCATTAAAGGCCTCGAACAATTCGCCCTACGCTTAAGCCGTTATGCAGCATGATCGAGCAACTCAATCCGCAACAACGCCAGGCTGTCACGCTTCCCGATTCTCATGCGCTTGTATTAGCTGGGGCGGGTAGTGGTAAAACGCGTGTACTAACCACGCGTATGGCCTGGCTAATGCAACAACAGCAAATTAGCCCACACCGTTTATTAGCTGTCACTTTTACTAATAAAGCCGCGCGCGAAATGCTTGCACGGCTATCCGCTTTACTGCCGCTCGATACGCGCGGCATGTGGGTGGGCACGTTTCATGGTCTTTGCAATCGTTTACTCCGAGCTCATCATCGCGATGCCGGTTTATTGCAAACGTTTCAAATTCTTGACGTTAGCGATCAGCTTTCTGCTATTAAGCGTTTATTAAAGTCGGCGGGTATTACCGACGATCAATACGCACCTCGCGAAGTCCAGCGTTTTATTAATCGACAAAAAGAAGAAGGGGTGCGTCCGGCGCAAGTTAGTGCCTACGATGCCTATTCTCGCAATATGGCCGATCTGTACGCACGCTACCAAGATCAGTGCGAGCGCGAAGGGGTGGTCGATTTTGCCGAACTATTACTACGCGCCTACGAGCTCTTAAAAAACAACCAAGCCATTCGTGAGCATTATCAACGCCGATTTGCACACATTTTGGTTGATGAATTTCAAGATACAAATAATCTGCAGTATTTATGGTTGCAACTGTTGTCGGGTGGCTCAACGCCAATTTTTGCTGTTGGCGACGACGACCAGTCAATTTATGCGTTTCGTGGCGCAAATATCCATAATATGGCCGATTTCGAACGCGACTATGCTAAGGGCAATGTTATTCGGCTCGAGCAAAACTACCGTTCGCATGGGCATATTTTAGATGCGGCTAATGCGTTAATTAGCCAAAACACCGGCCGCCTTGGCAAAAACCTCTGGACCGACCAAGGGGCGGGCGAACCCATCCGAGTGTACGAAAGTGCTTCCGATCAGCTCGAAGCCCAATGGCTAATCGATGAAATTAAAGCATTGGTGCGCGACGGCCATATCAAACACGAAATTACCGTTTTATACCGCAGCAACGCCCAATCGCGCGTCATCGAGCACGCGCTATTTTCTGCCGGTTTACCGTACAAGGTATACGGCGGCCTACGTTTTTTTGAGCGCCAAGAAATCAAACACGCTCTTGCCTATTTGCGCTTGCTCGACAACCCTAACGACGATACCGCGTGGTTGCGCGTAGTTAATTTTCCTACTCGTGGTATTGGGGCCCGCACCCAAGAACAATTAATTGAGCTTGCGCAAAACCATAATTGCAGTTTGCACGAGGCAGTGTCTTACTTCGACGGGCGTAGCGGGGCACGTTTGCTCGATTTTGTGCAGTTAATACAACAAATGGCGCACCAAGCTCAAGTGCTTAACCTACCCGAGTTGGTCGAATACGTTGTTAAACATAGCGGTCTTAAAGCCCATTATCAAGACGACAAAGATGGCCTAGATCGCCTCGAAAACTTACAAGAACTCGTTACCGCAGCAGCCGTTTTTGCGGCCGAAGAGGGCGCGCAAACCCATCCTGCTGGGCGTCTTATCGAACGCGAAATCGACTACGGCTTGCAAGACGAGCCCATCCCCGGGCCACAAACCGAGTTTCTGCTTTCGCCATTGGCTGCCTTTTTATCGCATGCCTCCCTAGAGGCTGGCGATAACCAAGCCGAACGTGGTGAA
>DATGSD010000261.1:0-5823 GCA_035302965.1 Burkholderiaceae bacterium
AATGTTGGGCCAACGCCCTCGTTGGGATCGGGTCGGAAACTAACTACTTTTAGCGCCGGTTGGTTCATTCGACCTCCTTGAGGATGATCGTACCGCGGTTGGGCAGCCGTTCGTCGATTCGTGTTCGATCTTTAACTTCGCCGGCTAATTGGCCGCAAGCGGCAGCAATGTCATCTCCTCGTGTTTTGCGTGTTGTCGTGACGATTCCAGCGTCGAGCAAACGTGCAGCAAACTGTTGAATGCGCTCTGGTGACGAACTCGCGAGCCCCGACTGTGGAAATGGGTTAAATGGAATTAAATTAAGTTTGCAGCGCACCGAACGAGCAATATCGATAAGTTGTCGCGCATGTTCGTCGGAATCGTTGATGCCATCGAGCATGACATACTCGAAAGTGACAAAATCGCGCGGTGCGTATTGTAGATAATAGCGACAGCTTTCGAGTAATTCGGCTAATGGGTGTTTACGGTTTAAAGGCACCAGCTTGTCGCGAAGCTCGTCGTTGGGGGCATGCAGCGAAACCGCTAAAGCCACCGGACAATCGTGAGCCAAGCGCTCGATCATGGGAACCACACCCGATGTAGAAACCGTAACGCGGCGGCGCGACAAACCGTAAGCATGGTCATCTAGCATTAGTTGCAAGGCCGCAACCACATTATCGTAGTTGAGCAAGGGCTCGCCCATACCCATCATGACGACATTGCTAATGGCCCGCGCTGGTGCACCATTAGACGGTTTTGACATGCGCGCACGTTTAGGGTCGGCCTCGAGTACACGCTTTGCATACCAAAGTTGAGCGACAATTTCGGCCGTGCCCAAATTGCGGTTAAAACCTTGATAACCCGTTGAACAAAACGGACAGCCCACTGTGCACCCAGCCTGGCTAGAGATGCACAATGTGCCGCGGTCGTCTTCGGGAATGAAAACCGTTTCGATGGCGTTGTTATTGCCGACATCGAATAACCATTTAGTTGTACCGTCGGAAGAAACTTGCTCGCTGCTAACAGGTGGGGCCTGTATGACGCAGCGTTCGGCAAGTTCGTGACGAAAGGTACGCGCTAAATCGGTCATGGAATCGAACGTATCTTCGCCATGCTGGTGGATCCAGCGCATAAGTTGGCGTGCTCGGAAAGGCTTATTACCCCAACTCTCAACCCATTCGGTGAGAGCTGGGCCGTTAAAACCTAATAAGTTGATGCGTTCAGTTTTTGACATAAATAAGCCGCGCTAAGCGGCTGATGATTAGCGGCTGTGAATATCGCAGCCGGCAAAGAAAAAGGCAATTTCGGTAGCGGCCGTTTCGGGCGCATCGGAGCCATGGACGGCGTTGGCGTCGATGCTATCGGCGAAATCGGCACGAATAGTGCCCGGCTCGGCTTCTTTGGGGTTGGTAGCCCCCATGAGATCGCGGTTTTTCTGAATGGCGTTTTCACCCTCGAGAACTTGTACAAAAACCGGACCGGAAATCATGAACTCGACTAAGTCGTTAAAAAATGGACGTTCTTTGTGCACCGCGTAAAATTGCTCGGCTTCTGCCCGCGACAATTGCACAAGACGACCAGCAATAATTTTAAGCCCAGCTTCTTCGAAGCGAGACAAAATTTTGCCAATAACATTTTTTGCAACCGCATCGGGTTTAATAATGGAAAGGGTGCGCTCAATAGCCATACTGTATTCCGCAAAAGGTAAATTTGCCCAATAGATTGGGTAACAGTTAAAAAGGGTTAATACGTGATTTTAGCATGACGCCTAACGCTGCTAAAACAATGGCCTAATTACGCGATTAGGGGTTTTCTTTTAGCAAAAATCGCTATCATCATAGCGCTTAGGCACAAAACAACGACGCCCGTTTAAGGGCCTTTTACGGTGTTATTTTTACCGATTGCTATCCGGTATTAAAATACAGCCGTTAACTTCACCGGCTAGGCAGGTCAAAAACCTCTTTATTTTGCTCGGCCATCTCTTGAGCCCTTTTGTAAGTGGCCTTCTTGTTTGCAACGATCCATTATGAGCACTACTAGTAAAAAGCAGTCTGAACAATTACCAAAAAGCTTTGAACCCGCCGAAATAGAATCGCGCTGGTACGGCTACTGGGAAAAAAAAGGTTATTTTCAGGCTGGCCAGCACGTAAAACCTGCACAAAACCATCAAGCGGAAGCCTATGCCATTCAGTTTCCGCCGCCAAACGTAACCGGCACACTGCATATGGGCCATGCCTTTAACCAAACCATTATGGATGGCTTGGCGCGCTACCACCGCATGTTGGGCGACGACACAGTTTTAATACCTGGCACCGACCATGCGGGTATTGCTACCCAAATCGTGGTCGAACGCCAACTTGAAGCCGAAAACCAATCTCGCCACGACCTTGGGCGCGAAAAATTTATCGAGCGCGTTTGGCAATGGAAAGACCAATCGGGCAATGCCATTACCGAACAAGTTCGGCGTTTAGGCTCGTCAGCCGACTGGCAGCGCGAATATTTCACGATGGACGATGCGCTTTCCAAAGGTGTTGTCGAGACCTTTGTACGGCTGTACCAACAAGGCTTAATTTACCGCGGCAAACGCCTGGTTAACTGGGACCCAATCTTACAAACCGCTGTTTCCGACCTCGAGGTTGTTAGCGAAGAAGAAAACGGCACGCTTTGGGAAATTCGCTATCCCTTGCTCAAGCCCCAAGGCGACACTCAATACCTAACCGTGGCAACTACCCGCCCCGAAACCCTATTAGGCGACGTTGCGGTTATGGTTCACCCCGACGACGAACGCTATCAACACCTTATTGGCGAATTCGTTCGTCTGCCTTTAACCGACCGTAAGCTGCCCATTATTGCCGACGACTATGTCGACAAAAGTTTTGGTACGGGGGTTGTTAAAGTCACACCAGCTCACGACTTTAACGACTACGAAGTAGGCCAACGGCATCAGCTTGAACTCATTAATATTTTCACCCTCGATGCCAAGCTTAACGACAACTGCCCTGCCGCTTACATCGGTCTCGACCGTTTCGAGGCCCGGAAACAAATCCTTAACGACCTTAAGGCCCAAGGCTTGCTAGCTTCTAGCCGACCACACCGTATGGTAATTCCTCGAGGCGATCGCAGCGACACGGTTATCGAGCCAATGCTTACCGACCAATGGTTTGTCGCCATGAGCAAACCGGCCCCTGATGGCACACGCCATCCGGGTAAAAGCATTACCGAAGTGGCCTTGCAAGTGGTAGCCGATAATCAAATTCGCTTCTACCCCGATAATTGGCGAAACACGTACAACCAATGGTTAAATAACATCCAAGATTGGTGTATTTCGCGCCAGCTTTGGTGGGGGCATCAAATTCCTGCCTGGTATGCACCCGACGGCCAAATTTTTGTTGCTCGCACTGAGGCCGAAGCCCACGAGCAAGCTCGTGCCGCCGGCGTTAAACCCGACACTTTGCTGCGCGACCCCGATGTCTTAGATACTTGGTTTTCTTCGGCCTTGGTGCCATTTACCGATCTTGGCTGGCCCGAACAAAACCCCGACCTCGAGCGCTACCTGCCCTCAAGCGTTTTGGTTACGGGTTTCGACATTATTTTCTTTTGGGTAGCCCGCATGATTATGATGAGCATGCACTTAACCGGCAAGATCCCCTTTAAAGACGTTTATGTGCACGGCTTAATTTGCGACCTCGAAGGCAAGAAAATGAGTAAGTCGCGCGGCAACACAATCGACCCCGTCGATCTAATCGATGGCATCGACCTCGAGAGCCTGGTTAGCAAGCGTACAACTGGCCTCATGAACCCGCGTCAAGCCGACAATATCGAAAAGCAAACACGCAAAGATTACCCAGACGGTTTTACCGCTTATGGTAGCGATGCTTTGCGTTTTACTATGGCGGCATACGCCACACTTGGGCGCAATATTAACTTTGACCTTAAACGCTGCGAGGGCTATCGCAATTTTTGCAATAAGCTCTGGAATGCCACCCGCTTTGTCTTAATGAACACCGAGGGGCACGATATAGCAGCCACAAATTCTGATGCCGCCTCGGTGGCCGATCGTTGGGTTCTGAGCCAACTGCAAACCGTTATCAAGCAAATCGATCGTGGCTTTAATAATTACCGCTTCGATAACATTGCAAACACGCTCTATCATTTTATTTGGGATGAGTACTGCGATTGGTACCTCGAAATAGCCAAGGTGCAAATCAGCCAAGGCAGTGCAGCCGAACAAGCGTACACGCGCCACACGCTTATTACCGTTCTTGAAACGCTACTGCGCCTAGCCCACCCCATCATTCCGTTCATTACCGAAGAGCTTTGGCAAAAAGTAGCCTTGGTAGCTGGAAAGCGCGAAGCCAACCGCGAAGACAGCATCTCTGTACAACCCTACCCTCGGGCCAACGACACACTAATCGACGCTGACGCTGAAAAACAAATCGAGCAACTAAAAGCACAAGTTGAAGCGGTTCGTGCGCTGCGCGGTGAAATGAATTTATCACCCGGCCAACGCATACCACTAATTGCTCAGGGCGACGCCAAAACCCTTAAACAAAACGCCCCCTACCTTATGGCCTTGGCTCGTCTCGAGAAAGTCGAGATCGTCGACACATTACCCGACCTCGGAGCACCGGTTCAAGTAGTCGGAACCAGCCGCCTTATGCTTCATGTCGAAATCGACCGCGATGCCGAACGCGCACGGCTTACTAAAGAAATCGACAAAATATCTGGCGAAATTCGTAAAGCCGAAGGCAAGCTGGCCAACCCTAAATTTGTCGAGCGTGCTCCCGAAGCGGTTGTCCAGCAAGAGCGCGACCGCCTCGAAAATTTCAACCAAACCAAAAACCGCCTCGAAGAACAACTCGAGCGGCTTGGTTAACGATGCAGCATAGCTAATTTGTTTATTATTTATGGCAAGCTGGCTAAAAACGCCTCATCATCACCACTTAATAAACCTGCGCGCCGGGCGGCCTCGATTAAATCGGGGCGCCGCTCGGCGCTTAGTTTTAACGACTGTTGTCGGCGCCAGCGAGCAATTGCCTTGTGGTCACCAGACAATAAGGTTTCAGGTACCGCTTGGTCGCGATAAACGGCTGGCCGCGTGTAGTGAGGGCTATCTAATAAGCCCGATAAAGTACTGCTGAAAGAGTCTTGTTCGGCCGATTCAGGCGTATGCAAAACGCCGGGCAATAAACGTACGACGCTGTCGATTAGTACCAACGCAGCAATTTCGCCACCCGACAAGACATAATCGCCCATTGATAGCTCTGTTGTTACGGCTGCATCAATAAAACGCTGATCTATCCCCTCGTAGCGGCCACAAACCAAAACCAAACGCTTTTTTGTCACCAAATTGGCGGCCATTGCTTGCGTAAAGGGCTTTCCCGCCGGGCTGAACAGAATCACTTCGTCGGCGGCACAATGATTAGCGCTGTCAGCAGCCTCGAGCGCTTGGTGTAATGGCTCGGCCAACATCACCATGCCCGGACCGCCACCGTAAGGCCGGTCATCGACGGTACGATGCACATCGCGGGTGTAGTCTCGCGGGTTCCACGTACTAAGCTGCCAACGATCACGCTTGAAAGCGCGACTGCTAACCCCAAACTCGGTTACCACGTTTAGAGTCTCTGGGAACAAGGTAATAACGTCGAAATGCATAAGCTAGCCAAAGTATTCGCGGCAAGGGCTGAACAACAAAACATAACACGGCTAGGGTTTTGTACGTATATAAACCGTGAGCTAGCTAGCGCCGCGGGTAGAGCCTGCAAGACGCGCGACCATTTTTAGATGACAAAATAATGGGCGCTTTAAATAATGTAAGGCCCATAATGTAACGCGTAGATGGTA
>DATGSD010000262.1:0-4181 GCA_035302965.1 Burkholderiaceae bacterium
TTTGTTGGTGTGCAAGCGGGCACTAGTCGAGAAGGCGATGGCTTGTTGGCACTAGCATTAAGCGATGCTGGGGTTAAGAAAGTTGAAGATATCACGCGTAGCCACCCGAACAAGCGCTTAGCCTTAGTGGTTGGGCGTACCATGCTAGCTGCCCCCACCTATGCCGAACCTGTCTCTAGCCAGCAATTGGTTTTTGTTGTGGGTACAGAGCAAAATGCTAATGCGGCAGCCCGAGCGATTGCCGGCGTCGCTTCTGATGAAGCAACTGTGCAGCCTACAGCCGCACCGGCCACTCAAAGCCCAAGGTCGCAACCATAAAACCCCTTAACTAGTTTGCCGCTGCAAAAGTTGTCTAATTCCGCATAAAATATATACGCTTTGCGTATATTTATGGAGTGGTCATGGCGGTTTCACAACAAGTTTTTCTTCGCGACGCGATGCGGCGGCTTAATTTAACTCGCGATGTGTTTGCAGCGCGCATCGGGGTTAAACGCCGCGCGCTCGATACCTGGTTATTACCCGAAGGTTCCCAAGAAGCGCGTACCATGCCCGAAGTGGTTCAGCGTTTTGTAACCGAAATAGTCGAAAACGAAGCGCTGCTAGAAAAATACTCGCAAACGGCACAATCTGGGCCACTGCGCGATCGTATTGCTTATAACGGCAAACATCAGTTGCTTTCTGTCGATCAGTTTTCTCGCGAATCTGTCGAAGAGCTTTTTCGTATCGCCGATTTAATGCAGCCGATTGCACGTCGTCAAAAGGTGTCTCGTGTTCTAGAAGGCGCTGTGCTCGGTAATTTGTTTTTTGAAGCCAGTACGCGCACACGGGTTAGTTTTGGCGCGGCCTTTTGCCGATTAGGTGGCTCTGTGTGCGACACAACGGGCTTCACTTTTTCGTCGATGGCTAAGGGCGAGTCTATCTACGACACCAGTCGTGTGATGAGCGGCTACGTCGATGCCATGGTTATTCGTCATCCCGAGCAAGGGTCAGTTGCAGAATTTGCCCGTGCTACAAATATTCCGGTGGTTAATGGTGGTGATGGTTCAGGAGAGCACCCTAGTCAAGCTTTGCTCGATTTGTACACCATCCTGACCGAGTTCTCGCGCTTAGGAAAGCTGCTTGATGGGGCACATATCGTAATGGTTGGCGACCTTAAATATGGGCGTACCGTGCACTCACTCATTAAATTACTAGCGCTGTACCGAGGCCTTAAATTTACATTAATTGCCCCTAAGGGCTTAGAGATGCCCGAAGATATTCTTAACCAAGCCGCTAAAAATGGTCATGTTATCGAACAAACTACTTCGTTGCGCCAAGGTTTAAAAGAGGCGGATGTTATTTACGCGACGCGTGTGCAAAAAGAGCGTTTTGAAAACAACGAAATCGAAGGCTACCGCGAAGACTTCCAAGTTAACCGCGCGATCATCAACGAATGCTGTGGGCCAGACACTATTGTGATGCACCCATTGCCGCGCGACAGCCGCCCAGATGCCTTTGATTTAAGCGTCGATTTAAACGACGACCCTCGTTTAGCCATTTTTAGGCAAACCGACAATGGGATACCAGTACGTATGGCCATCTTTGCGGTATTGCTGCAAGTCGAAGATTTGGTACAGCATTCGTTGCGCGATGTTACTTGGAGCCCACCCTCGCATGTGGGCCCCGAAGACAGTTTAATTTATGGTCTCGATTAGCTTTAGCCTTAAGCACTTTGGCTTGCAAACGCCCAGGTTCCGGGAAGAGGTTGCTCGCCACCTAAGGCTTCGACTAGGTCGCCTAGTAATTCTGCGAGTTCGGCCGTCATTAAGGTAAAGTCGGCATCCAGTGCCTCTTCGTCGCTGTGGTTTGAATTGTGTTTTTCTTCGGTCAAGATATCGAGCGGGGTAACCCGTTTTAAAGATAGGTCTTCGCCTAGTACAAAGCTAATGCGATCGGCCCAGGTTAAGGCCATACGGGTGCATTGCTTGCCGGCTTCGATGTGCTTTTTGGCCTCGTCGGGGTCGACACTTTCTCGTAAATAACGAACCACTGCACGGCTTTCGTCGCTAGCACGTAATTCGATATCTTGATCAATGCTAAACGGCCGTGCGGCTTCGTTGTTTAGTAGCCATTGCGTCATGGTGCTGCTTGGGCTTTGTTCGAGGTTTAATGGCAACACTGGCAACGGGTTTAAGGTGTCAGAAAGTAAGCCAATAACCTCGTCGGCACGCGCCAATGAAGGCGTGTCAATAACTAACCAGCGGTTGTTACGGTCTATCCAGACTGACGTGTCGCGATACACACTAAAGGCTTTTGGGAGTAGTTCGTCGGTTACGCTTTCTTTAAGCTCTCTGAGTTGCTTGCGCCCAGGAGCAAACCCTTGGCGGGCTTCAAGCTCTTCGGCTTTAACGGCGACTACTTGGTTAATAACCGAATTAGGTAGTAGGCGGTTTTCGGCCCGCATAGAGAGCAATATTTGGCCTTCTAGGGCGTAGGCAAGCGGCCCATCGTTACGTGGGGCAATCCAGCCAAGGCTTTGCGTAACAAGGCCACTAATTGGTCGAAAGGCTTCTTTTTGTAAAGCTTCTTCAAGATCGTGAAGGGCGAGATTCCAGGAAGGGCTAAGACGGTAGAGACGAAGATTTTTAAACCACATATATTAATTTTGCCTTGAGAGAAAAGGGTCCATGGGCAAGTCTACGTCAGTTTGGACGTTTTTGGCGAACTCGTGCTAGGGTTGGTTAAATAAGGCCGGTGAGCTTTGTATACTGGCAGGGAGTTTCAGAAACCGCCAGAAAACCGTTTGTTTGAGCGGTATTTAAGGGCATGTTTATTTCGTTTAGCTTGCGGGGCTGCCTAACAGTTGTCTTGAGAGCTTTTATCGTTAGGTTTCGCAACTTAACATTGTTTGCATTCGCTGTGAATATATACAGTATAATTTAATGAGATAATCGCTGCGTAGCAATCGGCGCCTACGTTGTTTTGTTAAAAATTCCGTATCGAAAAACATTACTACTAAATAGTGTAGCGCTTAGTAGCGGTTCACCTGACCACACAAAACACAATTAGCACAGCCCAGTTCATCGTATTTAAGCCAAGGATTACCACTCTATGGACAAACAAAATAAAGCAGATAACTCAGAACGCGCTAAAGCGCTTGCTGCAGCGCTTTCACAAATCGAGCGTCAGTTTGGCAAGGGCTCGGTTATGCGCTATGGCGATAACCAAGTCGCGCACGATGTTCGTGTTGTTTCAACGGGTTCGTTGGGGCTCGATATTGCGCTTGGTGTTGGGGGCTTGCCTCGGGGGCGGGTCGTCGAAATTTACGGACCCGAATCTTCCGGTAAAACAACGCTGGCTTTACAAGTTATTGCCGAAATGCAAAAAATCGGGGGTACCTGCGCTTTTGTCGATGCCGAACACGCGCTCGATGTTCAATACGCTTCCCGTTTAGGTGTCAATCTGTCCGATTTGCTCATTTCTCAGCCCGATACGGGCGAGCAAGCACTCGAAATTACCGATGCCCTCGTGCGCTCTGGGTCGGTCGATCTCATCGTTATCGACTCAGTAGCCGCGTTAGTGCCGCGGGCCGAAATCGAGGGCGACATGGGCGATTCTTTACCCGGCTTACAAGCGCGTCTCATGAGTCAAGCGCTACGTAAGCTAACGGCTAATATCAAACGCGCCAATTGTACGGTTATTTTTATCAACCAAATTCGCATGAAAATTGGCGTTATGTTCGGCAGCCCCGAAACCACTACAGGTGGTAACGCTCTCAAATTCTATTCCTCGGTACGCCTCGACATCCGTCGTATTGGCTCTATTAAAAAGGGCGACGAAGTCACCGGTAACGAAACCCGCGTTAAAGTCGTTAAAAACAAGGTGGCTCCACCATTTAAGCAGGCCGAGTTCGACATCATGTACGGTCAAGGTATTTCGCGCGAGGGCGAAATCCTCGATTTAGGTGTACAAGCTGGTGTTGTTGATAAAGCGGGGGCTTGGTATAGCTATAACGATACCCGCCTTGGCCAGGGTAAAGATAATTCGCGCGATTTCCTCAAAGAAAACCCTGAAATGGCTATCGAAATCGAAAACCTCGTCCGCGAGAAATTTGGTGTGCCATTGCAATCAGCCGAATCAGCCCCCGAGGCCAATTCTGTCGACGAGTAAATGCGTAAACCGCTTTCTCTAAAAGCCCGCGC
>DATGSD010000263.1:0-5532 GCA_035302965.1 Burkholderiaceae bacterium
CGGGTAGCCTGGTTTAACTGGTTTAAATCGACCACTTTTTCGGCCGGCGAACCTAACCAACCTTTTGGCGGTTTGCGTCCGATATAGCGCACCGATTCGAGGCCGGCATAACGTGCGGCGGCCACGGCATCGATGCCACCAATGGCCCCCGATAGCAGCTGAACCTGGGTTTTACCCTCTTGAGCAGCTTGCTCGAGCTCGGCAGCCAGACCATCGTCAGATAAGGCGCCTATAGAAACCACCATGCACGGGATGCCGGCCCGCAAAGCGGGCACGATATGTTCGCGCAAGGCCGTATGGCCAGCACACTCGACGACCAAATCGGGCTTGGGGTCGAGGATTAGCTGGCTGTTAACCGGCGTTTGGCGATAAGCCGTTGGCAGCGCTTTTTGCGCCTCGGCTTGAAATTCGCTTGGAACAACAACTTGGCTAAGTTGCAAGCGCGGTTCGTCGGCTAAAAAGCCAAGCACCGAGCGCGCAATGGCGCCAAAACCAACTAGGGCAATTTTTTGTGACATGCATAAACCCCTTAAGCCTTGATCGCCTGTTCTTCTTCTTCGGTTACCGGCGGGCCGGCAAACGCAGTTTTAAAGGGGCCTATGGCCAACATATCGACTTCAATCATACAAGGGCCTGGCTGCTGGCTAGCTTTTTGCAAGGCATCGGCCATGTTATTGAGGTTATCGACTTTAATATGACGGAAGCCCATGGCAGCCGATAGAACGGTGTAATCAGGGGTATGTAAGTCGACATAATGGCGACGACCACCGTAGTAAACATCTTGGATGTTTTTAATTACGCCATAGCCTTGGTCATTCATTAAGATTAAAACCAAATCAGTTTTTTCTTGTACAGCTGTAGCCATTTCGCCCAAATTTAAAATAAAGCCACCATCGCCAGCCAAGCAAAAGGTTTTACGCGAAGGCGAATGCTGCTGGGCGGCCACGGCGGCGCCAATACCCATGGCTAAACCCTGGCCAATGCCGCCGCCTAAAGCGTGCACACCCGAGCGCGGCTCGTTTAAATAAAGGTAGCGGTTACCCCAGGTACTGTTTGAAACGGTAACGTCGCGCACCCAGTTAAAGTTGTCACCGACAGCCGCTTGTAGCGTTTCAACCAACTGGGCATAAGGGCCCAAGCCGTCGACTAAACCCGCCACGGCCTGCTTACGCGCTTGCTGCAAGTCGGGGATAAATTGTGGGTCGGTAGATAAGCGCCCTTCGAGACGATCGGCCAAACCTTCTAGCACCAAATTGGCGTCACCGAAAAGAAAGTCGTCGTTAGGATAGCAACGCCCCTCGATAGACGCATCGACATCGACACGGTAAAGCGGCTTAGGTAGCTTTAATTCGTATTTAAGGGTTTCGTTGCCGCGTAAGCGCGAACCCACAACCACCATGGCGTCGCAGCTTTGGTAAAAGGCTTCGACCGGCCCATGTAAGTTGAAGGCGCCCAGGGTTTGCGGGTGATCTTCGGGCACAATGCCACGCCCTTGGGTGCTGGTAACCAAACCAAAGCCCATGTCGAGCAAGCGCTTAGCCGCTTGGCCAGCATGACGCGCACCACCACCTAACCACAGCATGGGGCGCTTACATTGCGCCAAGCGATCGGCCAAAGCGTCGAGAGCTTTGGGGTTTGGGCGAAATTGCGGCACCTGCAAAGGCTTTAACGAGGCGGGAGGCGTTACCAAGGCTTGTTGCACATCGATAGGGATTTCGATGCTAACAGGGCCGGTAGGCGCTGTTAGAGCAACTTGTACCGCCTCTTGTAGGGTGCCAAGTGCGCTTTCGGCATCGTGAACCCGAAAAAACGCCTTAGAAATGGCTTTTAGCATGGTGGGCTGATCGGGGGCTTCATGAATATACGCCCAGCCTTTATCAAGATACGGCGTTTCGATTTGGCCGGTAATATGCAGCATGGGTGTGCCGGCGGTTAAAGCTTCAACCAAAGCCCCCGCGGCATTACCGGCAGCCGTACCCGTACTGGTTAAGCACACCCCTAATTGACCGCTGGTGCGTGCATACGCATCGGCCATATTGGCCGAGCCTGCTTCGCCCCGAGCGGGAATAAAACGAATTTTTCCTTGCTCGGCAAAGGCATCAAGCACCGGCATATTATGGATGGAAATAACGCCAAAGGCCGTTTTAACACCACATTCTGCTAAAAAGGCAGCCACCAAGGCGCCAACGGTAATGGGTTGATTAGAAGTATTAGGCATGACGAGCAACCCCTCCGGAAACATCAATATGAGAACCCGTTGTGTACGAAGACAACGGTGTGGCTAAAAAGACAATGGCACGTGCCGCTTCGTCGGGACGACCAAACCGACCGAGTTGAATATTACGAATGCGAGCCAAATTGCCCGTCCATTCTTCCCAGGTCTCGTTGCGGTTTTCACGGGCATCGAAGCGGCGACGCCATTGGCCGGAATCGACAATACCCAACAAAATGCCATTAACACGGATATTTTTTGGTGCGAATTCGGTGGCGAGCGAACGCACAAGATTCATAACGCCCGCCCGGGCGGCCGAAGTAGCCACCATATAGGGCTCGGGCTGAGCGGCTAGCAGCGAATTTACACACACAATGGCCGCCTCTTCGTGTTTTTCGAGTTGCGGTAAAAAAGCGCGTGTGGGGTAAATAACCGAAAAGAACTTTAAGCGCAGTTCTTCTTCCCAGGCAGCGTCGTCGGTATCGGCAAAGGTTGACATACGACCCTGGCCGGCGTTGTTGATTAGCATATGAGTTGCGCCTAGCTCGGTTTCGACAGCTTTTTGAAAGCGGTCGACGTCGTCGGGGTCGAGCACATCGCAGCGCTTTGCCAAGATGCGACGGTTAGGGAATTCGGTGGTTAATTGGTCGTAGACATGAACAAGGCGGGCTTCGTCGCGGCCACAAAAAGCCACATCGGCGCCTTGCTCGAGTAATAAACGCACGGTTGCCAGGCCAATGCCCGAAGAACCTCCGGTGACGGCTGCTACTTTGCCAGAAAGGTCGATCATGATTTCCTCTTACAACTTTAAATGCCGGACATCGGCACGATATGGTCAAGCAACTGCGACAATTCGGCAGCCGCCTGACAGGCACGGGTTTTTAGAAGCGTAATTTGCGCCGGATCAGAGTGATCGGCCGCTACCGTAACACCGATGGCTGCCACAATGGCGCCACCGGCACCATAAACAGGCACCACCAGCGTTGAAATATGGGGTTCGAAATACCCCGGTACGAATAAGTAACGACTTCCTTTGTCGGCTTGTAACTGGCGGAAAAGGTCGTCGACGGTTTTAGGCGTATGGTCGGTAAATGTTTGTAATTGCTCTTCGGGATACAGTTTGCGCAACTTTTCGTACGATAAATCGCGCAAAAGCAAACGGCCAAAAAGCGTGGCGTGGGCCGGCAAACGGGTACCTAAGTGCACCATACTAGAGAACGGTGTTTGGCTTAACGAGCGCGCCACATACACAACCGAGCGGCCATCGCGCACCACCAAATTACAGGGTAATTGCACTTGGTCACGCAAACGATCGAGCACGGGGCGGCCCAGCTCGGTAAGCTCTTTAGAGGCTAAACACTCGAAACCCAAACGCAAAACGGCCAAACCGAGCGAATAGTCGCGCCCGCCTTCTTCGCGCTCGACAAAGCCGAGTAGTTCGAGCGTTGAGAGCAGACGAAAAACGGTTGAGCGCGGGATGTCGAGACGTCGGGCCAGCTCGGGCGCTGATAGGCGCGACTCGTTGCGGCTGAACTCGGACAAAATTCGTAAACCACGCTCGAGGCCGGGAACAACATATTTTGCAGAAGCGTCCAAATCGAGTGCATCGTTCATGGCGTTAGGGTGCTATTTAAGCCTCTCTGAGATGAATTCGGCCACCTGTTGCGGCTGTTCGACATAACAGGCATGGCCCGCATTTTTTACAAGTTGAAACGGCAGGTTTTGGTGCTGCGCATAAGCAGCGCTTTGTTCGGGGGTGGTAACAATATCGTATTCGCCGCAGTACACCCGTGTTTGCGACAAAACTTGATAACGATTGATATCGTCTTGGCATAAAAGCTCGACCGCTTGGCGGTAGCCTTTAGGCGTAATACGCGTTGCGTTATACACCACTTCGTCGTGGTGCTCGGGCACAGTGCCATGCACCAAACGTTTGGGCAAGGCTTCGGCCATACCTTGAATGCCTAAGTTTTTTAAATTGTTTAAACGTCCTTGCCGCACTTCTTGTGATCGCGCGAGTTTGTCGGCAGCTCCGTAGCCAATGGCTGGGCTAAACAACAACAAGCCTTTTAAATTTGAGGCAAAAAGGCTGCTGTAAGCGGCAGCAATTAAAGCGCCTAAAGAGTGCCCTACTAAAACAAATGGCGATAAATTAAGAGCTTGAACAAGGGTATGTAAATGGCGAGCGTAATCGGTAGCCATGGGGCGCGCTTGCTTTAATGGCGTACTACCCGCATAGCCCGGCGCATTCCAGGCAATAACTTGGGCGTGTTCAGCCAATTGCTGTGCACAGGCCCACCACGAACCAGCTCCTGAGCCAATACCATGTAGTAACACCACAGCCGGCTGCTGCTCGCCACTACGGCGAAAAGAAAACTCGGCTTGCGGCAACACTAAATGTTGTTCGGGAAAAACCTGGTCGCGCTGATGGGGCGGCAGCGAGTTTGCTGCCGCCGATTTCACAACACCGTTATTTTGGGTTGGCGTTGACTTTGGCATGGCTTAGCGCTTCACCTTAGACAAGGGATGCTCGGGCGGATAATTAGGAATTTGTGGCTTTTTGGCTCCTAAAATTACCAGCATTAGGGCATCTTCGTCGGTGAGGTTTTCTTCGCCACGATAAACACCTGGTGGAACCGAAACGAGGTCGCGTTCGTTAAGAATGGTTTCGTAGCGCTCGCCGTCTTTTTCTAAGATGAGCTTCATCTTGCCACGAATAACGAAAAACACCTCTTCGACGTCGTGGTGGATATGCATAGGCGCTACGCCGCGGCCAGGCACGACCATGGTGGAAAACGTGAAATTTTCTGACGGAACGGTATTTGCGTCGGTAGATACCCCGGTAGCACCCGTACCAACGTAGCGCATTTGCGCACGGCGGTAGCGCGGGTCGACCTCGGCCTGGAACTTCAACGCATCCCAATCGTATGAGCGCGTTTCGAAGCGCGCAATGCGTGTTTCCATCCAATCGGCGAACGAGGCACCTTCTGGACGTACCCAAGAGGGCTGCCCTTTTTGTGCAACTGCTTGATCACTCATGTAATTCACCTTTACGGGTTAGTTAACTGCCAGCCACAACGGGTAAACCAGTTATGGCATGACAAAGCCGCCATTGACGGCCAATACTTGACCCGTCGTATAACGCGACAGGTCAGACAACAAAAACAAAACGGTGCCGCTGACATCATCGGGCATTTGAGGGCGCTGTATAGCCCGATGATTTTGGTAAAGCTGGTGGCGTGCTTGCGGCACATATTCGGTGGCCTCAACAAGTGTGAGGCCGGGCGCCACCGCATTTACCGTAATGCCATCGTTGCCAA
>DATGSD010000264.1:0-3546 GCA_035302965.1 Burkholderiaceae bacterium
TGGTTTAGACCCGCAATATATTAAAGATGCTCACTTGCGGGTCTCGGTGGTTCGCTTCCGTAAAGAATTGCTGCGAGACCAAGGCTTAAGCATTGGCCGCATGGATGGCCGCCAAATGTCGCGAGACTTTGACAATGTTGGTGAAGAAGCCGAGGCCGATTACCGGTTCTTAGAAACGTTTATTATTCCGGCGCGCGTCATTGTTGAAGATTTTTACAATCGCGAGTTAGGGCTAGAAACCACGCAAAACTACCAATTAAACGCCGACGGTGCAATTGAAGCCTGGCGCTGGAACCTTAATCTGCCGCCTATTGCAGGCGTGTCAGACCGAGAATTAGCCGAAGTAAACATCTTTCCGCAAAATGCCTGGCCCGCTGGCTTGTTAGCTACCGCTATGCGCACCAACCCGAGCTTGCGGGTGTTTCAGGCGCATGGCTATTACGATATGGCCACGCCCTTTTCTTGGGGGGACTACGATCTTGCCCATATGACGCATAACCAACAGTTAAAAGACCGCATTACGACAAGCTATTACGATGCCGGCCACGTGATTTATAGTGACGACGAGGCCATAGCCGATATTTATGCCGACTTAAAAGCGTTTTACGAGGCAGCGTTGGCTGAGCAGTAATGCCAAAGAAGTGCCGAAAGTGGCAAAAGAGATGGTGCCCGGGACCGGAATCGAACCGGTACGATCGCAATTGATCGAGGGATTTTCTTACCAACTACGGCTTTCGCCGCCGGATGTTACGCCGTTTGTGGTCTGGAGCACGCCTTCACCTTAGCTGTTGCCTTAGGTGCCCGCCGTCTGCTCTCTACACCTTCCCGCTGCTGCGGGCTTGGCTCGGCGTTGGCGCAAAGCTTGTGGCTTTAGGGCTTTCGCCGAGTTTGACGGGTTACACTTCAGAGGTTTCCTTCTGAAGGCTCAAATTGTGTTTAAGTCCCTTGTGTCTACCTATTCCACCACCCGGGCTGGGTTGTGGTAACCCCTGTATGATAGGGTAGCAAAGCATTATGGCATACTTTGACTGTTGTGGCAAGTTGTTTGCTTAAGAAGCCTTTATTTAACTAACCGTAACTCGTTTTGTATGCCTTGGCCCAGTGTAATATCGGTGCCAATGGCGAATGAATCCCCGTCTTTTTCTACCGCAACGGCCAAACGCGAAATAGTCTTGCCGGTCGCGTCATTCGTAATATTGACTCGCCCATCGTTAAGGTTAGGCCAGCCTTGTGGCGCTTGTACGAAGGGTTTGGCAATGAAAGGAAGGATGGCGGTGGGTCAGGGATTCGAACCCTGGAAGAGGTTGCCCCCTTGCTAGTTTTCAAGACTAGTGCCTTCAACCACTCGGCCAACCCACCTGTATGTGTTTGTAAGGCTTTATGGCAAAACTTTTCGCGTTAACACTAGGGCTGGTGTTAATGCTTGCCTAGCACTTGCTGCTAAGGCAAGCCTTACAAAGCGGATTATTATACCCTAGAAAAATATCTTGTCTGCCAAGTAGAAAAACTAAGTTGCGGGGCGTTATGGCTCGTGAGTGCGCTAGTTCCAAGACTTGCATAAAATTCAGGCCTGTTACGACAAAGTGCTTGGCAAAAAGCTCTTGACGTAAGCGATGTGTGCGCTCCAGATGGAGATGTATTTCGTGCGACAATTGATGTGTATATCCCAAACAGCCGCGCCTCCATGGTGCGCTGTGCCATCTACGTAGCGCCATTCCTACGCAATTAGCGCCATAAAAAACCGATCAGAGCAACTAAGCAGCGCAATAGCTGCACAAAAGGCGATTTTTATTGCGACAGCGAAATTTCTCGTGCAAATTCTTACAGCTCATTGTTTAGTCAAGTTAACCAAGGCAGATGTGGGTTTTGCGCCCCTGCTTAACTAGGTTTCGTGATAGCGTTAAGGGTAATTTAAAAGAAATGCATAGGCACGTTTGCCTAAGAAGGAGTCTTAATAATGCAAGCCGTTGAAATTAGCCAACCAGGTGGGCCCGAGGTATTAACGCTGGTGGAGCGACCCGTGCCGACGCCGGGGCCAGGTGAGGTGTTGATTCGGGTGTCGGCCGCTGGGGTGAATCGCCCTGACGTTTTTCAGCGCAAAGGCGCGTATCCGCCGCCGCCCGGGGCTTCTGATTTGCCCGGTTTGGAAATTGCGGGCGAAATCGTTGATGGCGACCCGGCGCCGGGTGGTTTTAAGCAAGGCGATAAAGTCTGTGCCTTGGTTGCCGGCGGTGGCTATGCCGAATACTGCGTGGCGCCGGCGGTGCAGTGTTTGCCTGTGCCCGAAGGTTTAAGCGAAATTGAAGCTGCTGGTTTGCCCGAAACCTATTTTACGGTTTGGACGAATGTGTTTGACCGTGGTCGGTTGGCCACAGGCGAAAGCTTGTTGGTACATGGTGGTGCTAGCGGCATTGGTACAACGGCAATTCAAATTGCTAAGGCTTTTGGCAATACGGTTTATGCCACCGCCGGCTCTGACGAGCGGGTTAAAGCTATTGAAGAGTTAGGTGCCGACAAAGGCATTAATTACCGTACGCAAGATTTTGTTGAGGAAATTAAAACACTGACGGATGGCCGCGGCGTTGACGTTATTCTTGACATGGTGGCGGGCGATTACGTTGCGCGTAATATCGACTGCTTGGCTGACGACGGGCGAGCCGTGTTAATTGCTTTGCTGGGCGGCAATAAAGCAACCATACCGTGTGCTGAGATTTTGCGGCGTCGCTTAACCTTAACGGGTTCTACTCTGCGCCCTCGACCGGTCGAATTTAAAGCAGCCATTGCTAAGCAGCTGCGCGAGAAAGTATGGCCGTTGCTTGAGGCCGGCAAGGTTAAGCCGGTTGTGCATGCCATCTTGCCTTTGGGCGATGCATCTAAGGCGCACGCCATGATGGAAGCTGGCGAACAAATTGGTAAGTTAATTTTGGTTACGCGGCCCTAAACAAGAGAATCTCCACGACATTGTGCTTAGCGTTATAATGCGCGGTTGGTTTTCGATTTAGGTGCGCTAAAAGCTTGGCATTAATACTGGCGCACCGTTTACCAGGGGTAGGGGCACAATGTCTGCAGGTTTACGTAAGCGTTTAGTTATTGGCAACTGGAAGATGCACGGCGACCGTGTGCAAAACCAAGCGCTAATCGACGGGTTACGCGCGGGCGCAGGCATTGTGCAAGAGTATTGCGACATCGCCGTTTGTGCGCCGTTTCCGTACTTGGCTCAGCTGCAATCGTTGTTGGCCGACAGCGCTATTACTTGGGGGGCACAAGATGTTAGCCCCCATTTACAAGGGGCCTATACGGGCGACGTTTCGGCCGCCATGTTGGCCGATTTTGCTTGCCAGTGGGTTTTGGTAGGCCATTCAGAACGCCGCACACTTTATGCCGAAAGCGACGAAACGGTCGCTAAAAAAGCGCAGATGGCGTTAGAATTTAATTTAACGCCCGTTGTTTGCGTGGGCGAAACTTTGGCCCAGCAAAAAGCCGGTGAAACCTCGGCCGTTATTGCACAGCAGTTAAAGCCTATTTTGGCGCTCGAGCCTGCTTTGT
>DATGSD010000265.1:0-3590 GCA_035302965.1 Burkholderiaceae bacterium
AGAAATCCGCAGCCGACTGGCTTATTTGCACGAAGTCGGTCTTGGCTATTTAAGTGCCGACAGACAAAGCCGCACCCTATCGGGTGGCGAAGTTCAGCGTATTAACCTAACCACAGCCCTCGGAACGTCTTTAGTTAATACCTTATTTGTTCTAGACGAACCTTCTATTGGCTTGCATTCGCGCGATGTGCACCGCATCACCGAAATCATGCAGCGTCTATGCCAAAACAAAAACACCTTGGTCGTGGTCGAGCACGACCCACAGATCATCGATGTGGCCGACCGTGTACTCGATATTGGCCCGGGCCCGGGCGAGCGTGGGGGCAATATTATTTTCGATGGCACACCACAACAACTTCGGCAGGCAAACACACTTACCGGCCGCTACTTGGCAGGCGATTTACAAGTAGAAGCTCCTCGCCCACGCACCGTGGCTGCTAACGCTGCTAAATTAATTTTGGAAGGCGTTACGGCTCATAATTTAAAAAACCTTTCAGTTAGCTTTCCACTAGGCCATTTAGTGGTTGTGACCGGTGTTTCTGGCTCGGGTAAATCGACCCTCATCCAAGACGTTCTCTACCCTGCTCTCTTAAAACACCAGGGGCGCCCCACCGAGGCACCCGGGCCTTACAAACAATTACTTGGGGCCGAGCAAATTGCCGATGTGGTTTTGGTTGACCAATCACCCATTGGTCGCACAGCCCGCTCTAACCCAGCCAGTTATGTGGGCGCCTTCGATGCTATCCGCCAGATTTTTGCGCAAACGCCGTTGGCCAAAGAACGTGGCTATACCGCCGGTACATTTAGCTTTAACACCGGCAAAGGCCGCTGCCCTACTTGTGGCGGCACCGGCTTCGAACACGTCGAAATGCAGTTTTTATCTGATGTTTATTTGCGTTGCCCCGACTGTGACGGCAAACGCTATCGCGCCGAAATCCTTGAAGTCAAAGTCGAGCATCTGGGTAAAACGGCCACAATCGACGACATCTTATCGATGACCGTACACGAAGCCTTGGGCTTCTTTAAGGGCTTGCGCAACATTCAAACCGGCTTGGCCCCCTTGGCAGATGTCGGCCTCGACTACTTAAAACTTGGCCAGCCTGTGCCCACATTATCGGGCGGTGAAGCGCAACGACTTAAATTAGCCGGCCACTTAGCCGCTGCCAATCGTAGCCGTTCGCGCGCGGGCTTGCTTAAAAAAGGCAGTTTGTTTTTGTTTGATGAGCCCACCACTGGCCTGCATTTTGACGATATTGCGCGGCTTATGAAAGCCTTCAGAAAGCTGCTTGACGCGGGGCATTCATTGTTAATTATCGAGCACAACCTCGATGTTATCCGAGCAGCTGACTGGTTAATTGACTTGGGGCCAGAAGGCGGTGATGCGGGTGGCGAACTAATTGCTGAAGGCTCGCCAGAACAGCTAATGGATGTCGAGCACTCGTACACCGGCCAGGCTCTTAAAACCTATGTTAACGCCTTGCTCGATAAACAAAGCACCAACGTTGGGCTTATCCAGCAGCCTAGCGCCTGCTATCAAATTACGAGTAAAGCCGAGCACAATATCGACGATGACGTTATTCATGTCGTTAATGCACGCGAACATAACCTTAAAGGCATCCAAGTTAGCATCCCACGCGACCAATTTACGGTAGTAACGGGTGTCTCGGGCTCGGGTAAATCAACTTTAGCGTTTGATATTTTATTTCATGAAGGCCAAAGACGGTATTTAGAATCCATTAACGCCTATGCCCGCTCAATCATTCAGCCGGCCGCTAAACCTGATATCGACGCCCTTTTTGGGATTCCACCAACCGTTGCCATCGAACAGCGCACCAGCCGCGGCGGACAAAAATCAACTGTCGCCACACTGACCGAAATTCAACATTTCTTGCGCTTGCTGTACGTTAAATTAGGCACACAAATGTGCCCCGATTGCCAGGTAGAAGTTAAACCGCAAAGCCTAGAACAAATTGCCAATCAACTTCTAAGCCAACACAAAGGCCAACACATCGGCATCTTGGCACCGCTGGTTACCGCACGCAAAGGCTATTACACCGATTTAGCCAGTTGGGCTGCTAGCAAGGGCTATAGCCATTTACGTGTCGACGGCGAATTCATACCCGTATCACCATGGCCACGTCTCGATCGCTATAAAGATCACACCATCGAACTACCCGTAGCCGATTTACTGCTTAGCGCCGCCACCGAAGATCAACTACGCGAGGCACTCCAGACCGCTGTTGAGCACGGCCAGGGCAACGTCACGGTATTGCTGCCACTAACTCCAGCCAACGACGCAACCTCTATCGAGCAACGCCGCGACCCAGCCTTAATTAATGCCGACGGGCAATGCCAAACCTTGCACTTTTCAACCGAACGGGCTTGCCCGGGGTGCGGCCAAAGCTTCCCCGAGCCTGATCCGCGCATGTTCTCGTACAACTCAAAACTAGGTTGGTGCCCAAGCTGCTTTGGCACAGGCTTGCAATTAAAAGGCTTTGATGCCGAGCAAACTGGCGAAGAATCAAACTGGCAAGAGGCCGACGAAGACGCCCACAGCTGCCAAAGCTGCTTAGGTCAGCGCCTAAATAAAATTTCTTTGGCGGTTTTATGGCGCGGCCATTCAATCGCTGCGTTAACACAACTCTCGGTTAACGAAGCGGCTAAATTTTTTAGCACTCTAAGTACAGAAGGGCGCGAAGCCGAAATTGCCCGCGACATTTTCACCGAAATCGAAGGGCGCCTGCAATTTATGCAAGAAGTTGGCCTAGGCTATTTAGGCCTTGACCGCAGTGCTCCCACCCTGTCGGGCGGCGAAGCCCAACGCATTCGACTAGCCGCGCAGCTGGGTTCAAATTTGCAGGGTGTTTGTTACATTCTTGATGAACCAACCATTGGTTTACACCCGCGCGACAACCAAATCTTACTAAACGCTTTAGGCAAACTCGAAAAAAATGGCAACACCTTAATTGTGGTCGAACACGACACCGACACCATTCGCCAAGCCGACCACATTATCGACCTAGGTCCTGGCGCGGGTACGCGTGGTGGGCAAATTGTTGCGCAAGGAAACCTTGCCGAAATTATGGCAAGCCCCGAATCATTAACGGGTCGCTTCCTTAAAAACCCTTTACAACACCCCATGCAAAAACGTCGCCTTATTGACGCTGACACCACTTGGGTCGAAATCGAAGGGGCCACCCTACACAATTTAAAAAATATCGATGCTCGCTTCCCCGTGGGCCGCCTTTGCGTCGTCACCGGTGTCTCGGGGTCAGGCAAATCGACTTTGGCGCGCGATATTTTGTTGCATAACATCCAAAACGCTGTGGCCGATCAGGCTCCAAAATCGTGGTACGGCTGTCAACAGCTTAACGGTTGGGAACATATCGAACGCGTATTAGAAGTTGACCAAACCCCAATCGGTAAAACACCCCGATCGTGTCCGGCAACCTATATTGGTTTTTGGGATGACGTACGACGACTTTTCGCCGAAACCCGCGACGCAAAAATTCGGGGTTGGACTGCCTCTCGCTTCTCGTTTAACACGGGTGATGGGCGCTGCGCCGTCTGCCAGGGCCAAGGCATGCGCA
>DATGSD010000266.1:0-4505 GCA_035302965.1 Burkholderiaceae bacterium
CGTTTGGCTGCCAATTACCAGCGCCGTTTATTCGCCAAATGGCCAAACAAAATAGCTTATGGATTAACCTTGAGTATTTCAGCGCTGAAACCTGGGCTTTGCAATGGCATGGCTTGCCATCGTTACAGCCTGGTGGCGTGAATAAATATGTGTTTTTCCCGGGCCTAAGCCCTAAAAGTGGTGGCTTGTTACGCGAGCCCGATCTGCAAGAAAAACGTCTGCTTTGGCAAAACAACCTAAGCGAACAACAAAATTTTTTGAAGCAGCTAACCGTTGCCCCCAAGCCGCGCCTCTTAATTGCTAACGGCGCCTTGCAAGTCTTTTTATTTTGCTACAACCCAGCACCCATTACCGGCCTGATAAACGCCTTAGCAACTCGTGAAGAACCGGCTGTGGTATTAATACCCCGGGTGTTATACGACACACTTTCTAATCCGCTTAAACAGGCCAACACCCACCAAGTTTATTTAGCCCCAATTCCGTTCGTTAAACAAGACGATTTTGACAAATTATTGTGGAGCAGCCATTTAAATATCGTGCGTGGTGAAGATTCTTTTGCCCGAGCGTTGTGGGCGACAAAACCCTTTATTTGGCACATTTACCCACAAGATAACGACGCCCACTTAGTTAAACTTAATGCTTGGCTGCACGACTATGATTTTCCAGCTTTAAATGCGTTAAATCGCGCGTGGTCTGATAACAACGACGCCAGCGTCGCACAAGACCTATCGGAATTATTTAAGCAAACAAGGTGGGATACTTGGGCAGCACACGCAGCACAATACAGCAACAAGCTGATGCAGCAAGCTGACCTTGTAACGCGTTTATTAAGCTTTGCTCGAAAACATGCAACAACACGGTAGTTTTTAAGCACGATATTTAGCTCTTGTGCCAACGCGACTTGTCTTTTAAAAACCAGCTAAAATAATGGGTTGATTATCTGGCTTACAACGAACGCTTTGCCGAGCTAATCAGAACCCAATATTTACCGGAGTTTTTAACAATGAAAACTGCTCAAGAGCTGCGCGTTGGTAACGTCATGCTAGTTGATGACACCCCTTTAGTTGTCCAAAAGGCCGAATACAACAAATCTGGCCGAAATACCGCAGTTGTAAAACTAAAATTAAAAAACTTGCTAAGTGGTGCCGCTAGCGAGTCGGTTTACAAAGCCGACGAACGCTTCACCATGGTCGTACTCGAGAAAAAAGAATGCACGTATTCGTATTTTGCCGACCCACTTTATGTGTTTATGGATACCGAATACAACCAGTACGAGGTCGACACCGAAAGCATGGGCAATGCGCTCGACTATCTCGAAGATGGCATGACTGTTAACCTTATTTTTTACGACGACAAGCCAATTTCTGTCGAGCTGCCCACCGTTATTGTGCGCGAAATTACCTATACCGAGCCCGCCGTTAAAGGCGACACCTCGGGTAAAGTAGTAAAGCCCGCAACCCTAGCAAACGGCAAAGAAATTAACGTACCAATTTTTTGCACGATTGGCGACAAAATCGAAATTGACACACGCACCGACGAATATCGTGGCCGTGTTTAAAAAAGCCCGAAAACTAACGTTTTATTTAGGCCTTTGCCCGACAAAGGCCTAAATAAGCGCTTATTAATAAATTATTAGAAAACGTTGGTTGAGCTAGCAATTACCGATTGCTTATTGCATGCGATCGTCGTCTAAAAAGTCGGGGATAAGCTGTACGTCGATACCATCTTCTTGTAGTTGATCTCTTTCTTCGGGGGTAGCTGTACCCCGTATGGCCCGCTCTTTGGCATCGCCATCATGAATGCGGCGCACTTCTTCGGCAAAACGCGGCCCAACATTTTCTGAGTTACGGATAACTTCGCGCATCTTGTCGAATAGCTTGGCTTGAAACTGCCGGATAGCTTCGCCCTCGAGACCATCTGCTGCAGCGCTACTTGGCTGGCTAGCTTCGGTACTACTACGATTGATACGTGGGGCCGCAAGTTTTTTTTGAATAGACGTACTATTACATACTGGGCAAGCAAGTTGCCCAGCATCTTTTTGTGATTCGTAGCTGTCATCAGAGCCAAACCAGCCCTCAAAAACATGACCAGCTTCGCACTGCAAATCAAAAACTTTTAAGGCCATAAATTGTGTTTTAACTAATGTGCGCAAGGCACAGTATTAATCGTAGTTTCAGTAATTATACGATTAGTCGGCAACTTACATTTAAAGCAGGCACCTTAGCTAAAATTGGTTTATTTTCCTGCCACGTGTTTATTCCTCTCGTAAGCGCGGCACGGCATCTAATAAACGCCTTGTTTGCTCATGAGCCGGCCGATGCAGCACTTGCTCGGTAGACCCTAATTCGATAATTTCACCATTGTGCATGATGGCGATACGATCGGCTAAATATTCGACCACACCAAAATTGTGCGTGATAAACAAATATGCCGTGCCGAATTCAGCTTGCAGCGCTTGCAACAATTCGAGTATTTGAGCTTGCACCGAAACATCTAGCGCCGAGGTGGGTTCGTCACAAATTAAAACTCGGGGCTCGACCGCCAAGGCACGCGCAATGGCGATTCGCTGTCGTTGCCCACCAGAGAACTCGTGCGGATAGCGGCTTAAAGTATTTGACGGCAGCTCGACACGCTCTAGTAAAGAACGCATGCGCTCTTCACGTTGCGCGCGCGGCATTTCTGGGCGCAACGAATGCAAGCCCTCATCAAGGATTTCGCCTACCGGCATACGCGGGTTTAACGAGGCATAAGGGTCTTGAAAAACAATTTGGATATCGCGCCGCATGCGATGCAAACTCTGGCCGCGCGCCTGTAACAAAGGCTCGCTGTCTAGCCACGCCGAGCCACTTACCTTTGCTTGCTTATCGAGAAGCTGTAATAGCGCCTTAGCTGTTGTGGTTTTACCGCAGCCCGATTCACCTAAAAGGGCTAGCGTTTCGCCTCTAAACAATTCAAACGAGACCGAACGAACTACCGGTATTGGATGCTCCCGCCGAAATAAACGGCTATGACCCTGGTAAGCAACCGATAAATTCTCTACCTTTAATACCGGCTGCGTTTCAGTGACTGTTTCGGAAGCAGCTGCGGGTAATAAAACCGCCTGGGTCTCGGTTAAGGAGTAACCGCGTCGCTCGTATGACGGAATAGCCGCTAATAACTGCTGCGCATAAGGGTGATCGGGAGCCGCAAAAAATTGCTTAGCTGGTGCCGTTTCAACGATTTCGCCATGACGCATTAACGCCACATAATCGGCCACGGCTTGCACAACGGCTAAATCGTGGGTAATTAACAAAATGGCCAAACCCATTTCTTGTTGAATATCAGCAAGCAAATCGAGAATTTGTGCTTGCACCGTAACATCAAGCGCTGTGGTGGGCTCGTCGGCAATCAAAATACGGGGCTCGGCGGCCAAAGCTATTGCAATCATAATGCGTTGCTTTTGCCCTCCGGAAAACTGGAAAGGGTAATCGCGCAAGCGCTGAGCGGCATTATGGATTCCGACACGCTCAAGCCAATACACCGCACGCTCTTGAGCTTTTTTGCCTCGGTATGCCGTGTGTTGCACAATACTTTCAAGGATTTGATCGCCAATCGGAATAACTGGGTTAAGGCTGTTGCCCGGTTCTTGAAAAATCATTGCCAGCTGGCCACCACGCACTTTGCGCATGGCTAACTCGGGCAAATCGACTAAATTACTATTCGCTAAAACCACCTCGCCCGATACAAGCTGGGCAGCCTCGGGTAACAAGCGCAACAAGGCCAAGGCCGTCATGCTTTTGCCACAACCCGACTCGCCAACCAAAGCAAAGGTTTGGCCATGGTTAATCGCCAAAGCCAACTTTTTAACCGCTTCAAAAATACCCGATTCGCTAGCAATCTCGACTGACAACCCCGTTACCGATAAAGCTGGATCGCTTAAGTGAGAAGGATTGTGCTTAGAAGGCAAGTTTGTACTCATGAGGAAATCCGCCTAAGCAAGCGTGGGCGAAAACGCCGTGTACGCGGATCGAACGCCTCTTGCACGGCATCGGCAAAAATATTAGCCGCCAAAACAAGGGCCAGCATAAATAAAAATGCAGCCATTAAATTCCACCAAATCATAGGGTCGCGCGACATTTCTAGGCGCGCCGCATCAATCATGGTGCCAAACGATGCCATTGTCGGGTCGACACCAATGCCCAAATACGACAACACCGCCTCATAAAGCACCAGACCCGAGAATTCGAGCACCATAGTAATAAGCACAATGTGCATAACATTGGGCAATAAATGGCGCAACATGATTCGTAAATGGCCAACCCCAAACGCTCGGGCGGCTTGCACATATTCAAGTTCGCGCAGCTTTAACGTTTCGGCTCGTAGTAAACGACATAAGCCCGACCAACCCGTTAAGCCCAAAATAAGGCACAAGAAAAACAAGCGTAAATCGGCCCGAGCGGCGGCGGTAGGAAACATGCCGGGGTTATTATCGATATAGACCTGCATCATTAAAACGGCCGCGGCAA
>DATGSD010000267.1:0-7838 GCA_035302965.1 Burkholderiaceae bacterium
TGCAAAAAGGCGAGGTAGTTGGGGTGCTTGGCCATAATGGCATGGGTAAAACCACTTTAATGCGTACGTTAGTTGGTCATTTGCCAAGTACGGCCGGTAATATTGTGCTTGAAGGGCAAAACATTACGCGGCGCCCCGTTCACGAAAGAGCGCACCTGGGTTTTGGTTATGTGCCACAAGGGCGTGATGTTTTTCCGGCCTTAACGGTACTCGAAAACCTGCATGTTGGCGCTACAGCAGCTGGGCAAAACCGTGATGAGGCGGTCGAGCAAGCCGTGGCCGAATTCCCGGTTTTGGCAAGGCTTCTAGAGCGTCGTGCGGGCGCCTTAAGCGGTGGTGAGCAGCAAATTTTAGCGCTGGCCCGAGCGCTTTGTGGTAAGCCCTCGGTTTTGTTGCTCGATGAACCCACCGAAGGCATTCAGCCGTCTATTGTTGACGAAATTGAAGCGTATTTATTACGGCAGGCCAGTGCCAAAACACTCACCATTTTGGTGGTCGAGCAAGACATCGCCTTTATTCATACCATTGCTGATCGGGTTTTATGGTTACAAAAAGGTGAAATTGTTCGCGAATTACAGCCTGCACAACTGAAAGACCCCGAAATTATTAACGAATTTATTGGCTTAGAGGCTGGGCAATAGTGGCTAACCAAGCGTTTAATCAAGCAATTGCACTGCCTTAGCTAACAAAATAGTTTATGAGTTACCGAGGCGAAGCAGGTTAGGGGCTGACGGGTTAAGCTAGGCTCGCAAACAAAACCTCCATTGTTTGTCGAGAGGCTAGGCGCCCGTAGCTTTTAAAACTTGCTGTCAAGAGTTTTGCTGCGCCGCTTTGTAGGTTCGGTTATTTAGGAGAGCTGAATGAGTAAGCCACTTTGGTCGCTGTCTGCCCACGAAATGGTACAGCGTGTAAAACAGCGTCAGGTGTCGCGCGTCGAGCTGGTTCAGGCCCACCTTAATCGCATCGAAAACCTTAACCCTGTCTTAAATGCGTTTGTTGAAGTCTGTGCCGACGATGCCATCGCACAAGCGGCTCTTGCTGATAGCCAACACGACAACCGGGGTCATTTACCTTTAGACGGCGTGCCCTTTAGTATTAAAGAGTTCTACGATGTTAAGGGGATGAAGCATACCGAAGGCTTACCCGAGTTTGCCGAGCGCCGCTCGCCTGCGGATGAAGTCGTTATTACGCGCTTGCGTGAAGCAGGCGCCATTATTGTGGGCAAAACCAACCAACCCGATTTGCAAATTCGATGGAATACCGTCAGCCATTTATATGGTGCGACTCGCAACCCACGCAACCTCAAAAAAAGCCCTGGTGGCTCTTCTGGGGGTGATGCGGCAGCGGTGGCGGCGGGTTTGGCTGCGGTGGGTCTTGGTGCCGACTACGGTGGTTCAATTCGCTTACCAGCAATGTTTTGCCAGCTTTATGGTTTGCGGGCATCGGCAGGGCGGATTCCGTCGGTTGCTACGGTGCCACCATTCGACAGCCCGCCTACGGTCGATTTAATGTCGGCTAATGGTCCATTAGCGCGCTGTGTTGAAGACCTTGAACGTGTGTACCGTGTTATTGCAGGTGCCGATCCAGCAGACCCGAACTCGGTGCCAGTGCCCATCGATTACCCACCGCAAAGTTCTAGTCGACCTACCATTGCGCTTATGAGTGATGACACCGGGGCCATCCTTAGCGACGCCGTGCGGCGCCAACTCGAAGCAAGCGCCCAGATTTTACGCGATGCGGGTTACACCGTTATAGAGGCCGCCATCCCGAATGCAAAAAGGGCGCCCGACCTTTGGGTAGACTTGGTGGGAACCGAGCTTATGCAAGTGGGCATGCCACAATTTGAAGGCTTGCTAGGTAAGGCTAATCGGCAACATATTAACGATATGTTCAGCCATTATCGTCAACGCACGCAGGCAGCCGACTATATCAATGCGCTTACTGAAAGGCGTAAAATTGTTCGTGAACTTGCCTTGTGGATGGAAAACTACCCTGTTGTTTTATGCCCGGTAGCGGGTACAGAAGCGCTTGAGCCCGATTTCGACGATTATCTCGGCCCAGAAAAAACACAAGAATTATTTAATCAGATGCGTAGTGTTCCGTGGGTAAATTTATGTGGTTTGCCTAGCTTGGGGCTGCCCAATGGTGTGCAATTGGTTGGTCGACGTTTTTACGAACTTCAGCTTCTACAGGTGGCGGCTGCGCTGCAAGCTGCGCTCGGACCTGCACCAGTGGCCGAGCTTTAATCGCTTGGCTGGTGTAGCAGATGCCTTGCCAGCTTTTTGGTGTGGCCGTCACCGAGGGCAAAGCTGATAGAATCAATTACTCTTGGCCTCTGGCTTTGTCGTAAACAATAGGCTCGGTAGTTTGCGGGCTTGTTGGCGTCATTTTGTTTGCTTTCTCATGACCAAACCTATTTTCAACATGCAGTCTTCTAGCCGCAACTCCGAGGTGGTTAGCGAAACCGCTTTAACTGATCTCTATACACAGCCAGGGCACTTATTGCGCCGCGCTCATCAAATTGCCGCCTCAATTTTTCACGATGAACTTGGTAGCTTAATTACGCCTGTTCAATACGCTGTTTTGCGCATTTTGGTTGAAAACCCGGGTATCGATCAGGTTTCTTTGGCTGGGCTGGTTGCCATCGATACTTCAACCGCGGCGAGTGTGGCTGGTCGTCTCGAAGAACGCGAACTATTAACGCGCGATGTCGACCCTAATAATCGGCGCCAACGCAAACTTTTTTTAACCGAGCAGGGGCGGGCGTTATTGCGTAAAACTCACGAAGGTAACCAGCGTTTACATCAGCGTTTATTCGAAGGCTTTAGCCTCGAGGAAGAGCAGCAATTTATGCAATTGCTTACCAAGTTGGTGCACATTAATAATTTCCAAAGTCGAGCACCACTGGCATTGCGTCAGGCGACTAATAAAGCCGAAAAACCTTAAATAAAACAGTCTAGTTCGCAAGCCTTACGCTTGATGGCCTAGGGTTATCCCTTGTTGGCACAAATTTCGTGTGCACTAAACTTTTATATTCAGTACACTGAATAAAAACATTCAGCATGCTGAATATCATTGTTCAGATTTCAGAATGCATTAACGACAACAAAGCTGGCTGTGTACTTTTTCAAAGATGCCGGTTGGCTAGCTGTTAGAACTATTGTCGAAAGTAATACGAGGTCATTATGTTTCCAGTAAATACATGGTATGTCGGTGCGCGCTCTGACGAAGTTAACGATAAACCCTTGGGCCGAACGATTTGTAATGAGAACATAGTTTTCTACCGCGGCCACGAAAATGTCATTTGTGCGGTCGAAGACTTTTGTCCTCATCGTGGAGCCGCCTTATCGCTGGGTTATGTTGAAAACGGTAATTTAGTTTGCGGCTACCACGGCTTGGTAATGGGTTGCGACGGTAAGGTGGTTTCGATGCCGATGCAACGCACGCGTGGATTCCCGTGTGTAAAAAGTTATCCGGTGGTTGAACGCTACGGCTTTATTTGGGTCTGGCCTGGCGATCCTGAAAAAGCAGACGAAAGTCTATTGCCGACGCTCGAATGGGCCGACAACCCCGAGTGGGCTTATGGTGGCGGTTTGTATCACATTAATAGTGATTACCGTCTCATGATTGACAACTTAATGGATTTAACCCATGAAACCTATGTTCATGCGACTAGCATCGGCCAAGACGAGATTGACGAAACGCCCGTTAATACGCGCGTAGAGGGCGATACGGTAATTACTAGTCGTTTTATGGATGGCGTTATTGCGCCACCGTTTTGGCAGGCCGCTTTAAAAGCGAATAAATTGCCGCACGACCAACCCGTTGATCGTTGGCAGATTTCGCGTTTCGTACCCCCGAGCAATGTGTTTATTGATGTTGGAGTTGCCCTTGCTGGTAAAGGGGGGTTTGATGCAAAACCCGAAGACAAGGTTTACTCTATTGTCGTCGATTTTATGACGCCAGAAACCGAGTCGACACACTGGTATTTCTGGGGGATGGCGCGCCACTTCAAACCTGACGATGAGGCGCTTACCGAAAGCATACGCGAAGGCCAAGGTAATATTTTTGCCGAAGATTTAGCCGTGTTAGAAGCACAACAAAAAAATATCGAACGTTACCCCGATCGCAAGCTGTTAATGTTGAATATTGACGCAGGTGGCGTACAATCTCGACGGATAATCGATCGTTTGATCGAAGCCGAAAAAGCCGATGCGGCAGAAACGGCTTAAACTAGTGGCAAGACGGTACAGTGCCAGCTCCGCGTTGTCGCGGGCTGGCGCTTGTTCCGAAAAACTTCATAAAGATTACCCATGAGTCAATTAACAGTAAAAGTCGTCAAAAAGACGCAAGAAGCCGAAAACATTGTTAGCCTCGAGCTAGCCAGCGCAAGCGATCGGCGTTTGCCCGCGTTCAGCGCCGGTGCTCATGTCGATGTGCATTTGCCTAACGGGATGATTCGTCAATATTCCTTATCTAACGACTCCAGCGAACAGCACCGCTACATGATTGCCGTGTTACGCGATCCCGAGTCGCGTGGCGGCTCTATTGCCGTGCACGAGATGGTTAACGAGGGCGACACATTACAAATTAGCGAACCCAAAAACAACTTCGAATTAGTTTCCGCAAAGCGCACGTTGCTATTTGCCGGTGGTATTGGGGTTACGCCTTTGCTTTGCATGGCACAACGCTTAAGTCATATCGATGCCGATTTCACCATGCATTACAGTACGCGCTCGCGTGCGCGCACGGCGTTTTACGATTTAATCAAAAAGTCTCAATTTGCCGAGCGGGTGCATTTTCATTTCGACGATGGCGACGATAGTCAAAAACTCGATTTAAAAAGCATTATTGGCACACCCGACGACGAAACCCGTATTTATGTCTGTGGCCCCAAAGGGTATATCGATTACGTTCTCGACACGGCTAAAAGCTTTGGTTGGCCAAGTAATCGTCTGCACGTCGAGTATTTCTCGGCCGGCGAGGTCGACACCTCTGGCGACGAGTCTTTCGAAGTTAAAATTGCTAGCACGGGCGAAACCTTTAGTATTCCGGCCGATCGCTCAATTACCGACGTTCTCGATGAAAACGGCGTGTTTATCCCTGTTTCTTGCGAAGAGGGGGTGTGTGGCACTTGCTTAACTCGCGTTCTTGAAGGAACACCCGAGCACCGTGACCTTTATCTTACCGACGATGAACACGCGGCCAACGATCAGTTCACTCCATGCTGCTCGCGCTCAAAATCACCTATTTTGGTGCTCGACCTTTAATCGTTACCGGCAATTTGTTTTGTTAAGGCTAGCAAGGTTTCGCTGCAAGCTGATGTTTTCTTGCTTGTAATGCTCAAGCTAAGTTATAAACATTTTCTAACAAGCCCCTTGCTATCACGCTTTCATCGTATTTGCTCTGGCAGAGACGACGAAGCGTTTTTTTATCGGCCGGCCTTGTCACAACAACTCGTGAATAATTGCTTATTGTTGCGATATTGTCGATAATTGCATTTTTTATCGAAAAGCAAGCCATTAGTCAGAATTAGTTTTAATTGCAAGGCAAATAACGCTAAACTATCGGGCTGTGAAGCACTTGCCGTCGTTTTGGTGTTGTTATTTTGCACCCGAAAGCTTCACCATGAGAAAGCTAAAGTTGTATCAACTTTAGCGCCTGTTTTTTGTTCGGTGTTATCGCGCTTTAATTACCTATAAGTAGAACTCTCAGGAGTCACAGCGTCATGCTTTACCAGTATCTTATACAAGCCGTCCACAGGTACTGTGCTTGTTCCGGAGACAACCACCATGTTTGCTAACTTTATTGGCGTCTTATTCGATGGCGTCGCCTACGGGAGCCTACTATTTTTGATTAGTGTTGGGCTTTCCGTAACCATGGGCCTGATGAATTTCATCAACTTGGCACACGGTGCTTTTGCCATGGTTGGCGGCTATGTTTGCGTCGAACTTATGCGCCACCTTGGCGTGCCGTTTTTATGGACACTGCCCGCCGCATTTTTTGTCGCCGCGATTGTAGGTTGGGTGCTCGAACGCATTTTATATCGCCGTTTATATCAGGTAGACGAACTCGACCAGGTCTTGTTTTCTATCGGCCTGGTTTTCATGGTTGTGGCGGCGGGTACCTATTTTTGGGGGCCATCTCAGCAACCCGTGCATTTGCCGTCGTTTTTACGCGGCCAAGTCTCGGTGTTTGGCATCGGATTAGGTATTTACCGATTGTTCCTGATCGCCGTTGTTATCTTCATTACCGGCGCGATGTTCTTATTATTAGAACGCACCCGTTTTGGCGCACAAATTCGCGCGTCTGTTGACAACCAAGAAGCGGCTGCCGGTTTAGGCATTAACGTCAACCGCGTGTTTAGCCTAACGTTTGCTTTAGGTTCGGGTCTGGCGGGTTTGGGTGGCGGCTTGGGCATTGACGTGCTCGGCCTCGATCCAACTTTTGCATTTAAGTACATGGTGTACTTTTTAATTGTGGTTGCCGTTGGTGGTGCGGGTACTATTAGTGGTCCTTTATTGGCCGCCTTATTGCTTGGCATTTTCGATGTTGCGGGTAAATATTATGTGCCCGTTATCGGTGCCTTTGTCATTTACGGCATGATGGTTATCTTGTTGCTGCTGTTCCCAGCTGGCCTGATTTCGAGGCGTTCATGAGTAAAAAATCATTAGCTTCGCTATCGTTTACCGATAAGTTACCGCGGCCACGCGTGCCTAATGCGCGCTGGCACTGGCTAGAAATTCTTTTCTGGTTATCGCCCCTAATCGTCTTTTTCTTCTTTAAGGGCTATTTGGTCTTGGCCAGTCAAATCATGATTGTCGCCTTGTTTGCCCTATCGCTCGATTTAATCTTGGGCTATGCCGGTATCGTGTCTTTGGGGCATGCGGCATTTTTTGGTTTGGGGGCTTATACCAGCGGCCTGCTGTCTGTTCATGGATGGGGCGAACCCATTACTGGGCTGTTAGCTGGCGCGGTTGTAGCCGGTATTGTTGGCTATCTCACCAGCTTTTTAATCGTACGCGGTCAAGACCTTACCCGTTTAATGGTTACTTTGGGTATTTGTCTCATGTTGTACGAAGTAGCCAACAAAGCCGCCTTTATTACTGGCGGGGTCGACGGTTTATGGGGTATTGCTACCCAGCCCTTATTTGGGGTGTTCGATTTCGACCTATACGGTAATACGGCATTTTTCTATTGCTGGGGGGTTTTGTTTGCCTTGTTTGTTTTGCTGCGCCGCATGACGCGTTCTACTTACGGGCTTAGCTTAATTGGCATCCGCGAGAAAAAACCGCGCATGGACGCCATCGGCACCAATGTTAACCAGCGTTTAATCGTTACGTACACGGTTGGTTGTGCTATTGCCGGTGTGGCAGGTGCTTTGCTGGCGCAAACAACGCAGTTTGTTAGCCTCGATGCCTTAGGTTTCGAACGTTCGGCCGATTTATTAATTATTTTGGTTCTGGGTGGTACTGGCCGTTTGTATGGTGCTTTAGTGGGCGCCGTGGTGTTCATGATTGCCCAAGACCAAATCGCAAATATTAACCCTGTCTATTGGCAGTTCTGGATTGGTCTCTTCCTGGTGATTATTGTTTTACTGGGTAGCGGCGGTATTTTAGGTGGTATCGATGCCTATCGTCAGCGCCGGCGCGATCGCCGACAAATCCGAGCTAGCCGGGAGGGAGCATGAGTACCGTATTACGCACAGAAAACCTTACTATGCAGTGGGGGGCATTTAAGGCAAACAGCGACGTTAACCTAAGCATCGAAGCTGGCAGCCGCCATGCCATTATTGGCCCAAATGGGGCGGGTAAAACCACCTTAATTAATATGCTAAC
>DATGSD010000268.1:0-6172 GCA_035302965.1 Burkholderiaceae bacterium
ACACCGTTGTAGGCAACCAATTGCATTCCGCTAGGAACAGTGTCTTGTTTAACAGTAACTGTGGTGGTTACGACAATCTCGGTGGCTACTGTATGGCTTGCGGGTGGGGTGGTTATTAGCGAATCTATAGTTAACGCACCATTAGCAGAATTGACGTTGACGGTATAATAGCTCACATCAGTACCGTCGGTAACTTCAACATAATAACCACCAGAGCCGTCGACATAAACAGTGTCTCCGATGGTGCCGCCACCAGGTGCTGATCCCCCAACAGTACCAACATCAAATGTTTTTTCAATACCAACCGAGTTAACAACGCTGCCGACGTTGTCGGGGTTGATGCCGGCAATACCGACACTGAAGTTTTCTAGACCAAGGACTTCGGCGTTGATTTGCTTTAAATTAATGGTGATTTGTTCGCCGTCGTTGGCACCAACCTGGATGTTTAAGGCTTCGCCATCTTTGCCGAGTACGTATTTACCGTTGAATTGGGTTTCTTTGGAAATACGGTCGATTTCGCCAAGGCGCTCGTCGATTTCGTTTTGGATGGAGGACAAGTCGGAATCGGAATTAGAGCCGTTAAGCGCTTGAACGACTTGCTCGCGGATGCGTTGTAAGTTTTCGTTGATTTCGTTGAGCGAACCTTCGGTGGTTTGCGTAATCGAAATACCATCGTTGGCGTTACGAGCGGCTTGGGTTAAGCCACGAATATTGGCGGTAAAACGGTTAGCAATGGCTTGCCCGGCGGCGTCGTCTTTGGCGCTATTAATGCGCATACCCGAAGAAAGGCGTTCGATGGCAGTACCCAAAGCGCTTTGCGAGCGCGTAAGGTTGTTTTGGGATACTAGAGCCAAATAGTTAGTGCTGATGACAGACATGGATGGACTCCTGTGAAAATAGGTGGCTTAAAACTTGCCAGTAACTCAAAAATTAAAAGTGCTGCCTAGTAGGGCAAAACCACTCGTTCTTGTGAGCACCCCAATTAACGTCTGCTAAGCGAAAAACTTTAATGCGTTAAGGTAAAAAGTTGGCCCTTGGTGAAAATATGCAGGGCTTTTTGTCTTTATTTCGTGCTTTAGAGCGTAGCGATACCTGCTACGGTAGCCAATGGTTTGGCGACACACTAAGTAAACGAGACAATTATGGCAAAAGCCCAAGTTGGCCGCACAGCGGGTGTTAATAAAACGCTTATCGAGCCGGTTCAAGAAATGCTTAAGCGTGGGCAGTATCAGCAGGCCGCCTCGCGGCTGGCCGCTTTGCGTCGTCAATTACCAGCCAATGCTCAAATTATGGCTTTACAGGGCGATGCCTTTCGTGGTCTCGAGCGTCACCAAGACGCCGTTGACGCCTATCGCCTCGCCCAAAACGCGGGCTTGCAATCTCGGCAATTAACGCGAAATCTGGCATTTAGTTACGTTAAACTAAAGCAGCCAGAAGTTGTTCTAGACTTGGCCAAGCAGTTGGCAGCCGATGGCGATAAGGCGACGGCTTTGGGTTTAAAAGCCGAGGCTTATCGTTTGCTTAATCAATTAGCCACAGCGCGTTCGTACTTTCGCAAAGCAGTGGCTTTACAGCCAGAAAACGCGCGCTTGTATATGGCGATGGCCCATCTCGATACGTTTACGGCCGAAAGCGCGATTTTTGAGGTGCTTAAACGCCACGCTGAAACAGCGGATTTAAAGCCGGCTGACCAAGCCACAGCCTGGGCAACATTGGCTAAAGCCTACTTGGATATTGGCGACCATGATCAAGCGTTTGCCAATTACGCCCGCGCCAATCAAATTATGGATGAAAGCTTGCCGCCCATTCGGTCTGAGCTTGAACGTTTACTTAGTTTTACGCGCAGCCATTTTACGCCGTCGTTATTTGATCAACTATCGCCCTATGGCCATTCTGCCTGTCAGCAAATTGTTATTGCGGGGATGTCGCGCTCGGGCAAAAGCTTGGTTGAATCCTTGTTTCAGGGTGTAGATGGTGTTGAGCTAGCCGGAGAAGCCTTGTTGTTAAGCGAGTTTCAAACCCAACTGCTCGAACCCTATCAGCAACGAATCGATAATTGGCTAGTGGCGCAAACGCCCGATGACATTTCTGAGGCGGCAAAACGTTACGCTGAAAAGCTGGCTTACAACGACAAAATTAAAATTACCACGATTCCGGGCGATTTATGGCACTTGGGTTGGTTTGGTCTATTAGCCCCAAATGTGCCAATTATTTTCTGTGTACGCGATGTGCTCGATTTAGGGGTAACGGGTTTTTTTCGGCAATACGAAACACCAAGCGGCTATCGCTATAGCTACAACTTGCATCATATGGGGCGGCAAATTGCCTGTTCGGAAAAAGTGATGGAGCATTGGTCGCAGGTGCTGCCTAACCCGGTTTATTTGGTTGATTACGAAGCCTTAGTGCAAGACCCGCAAACCGTTAGAGCGAATTTGTTAAGCCAATTAGGCTTAACGCCGAGCGGCGACCTGGTGTTGCCAACAGAAAACGCCAGTGTGGTTGACACCCTTAGCCCCGTGGTTTCGTTTGATGGGGCAGTGCCGTTCACCGACAGATTTATTGGTTTTGGGCAAAACTTTATCAAGCAATTGCAGCCTTTAATTGACGGCTACGAGACGATTGTTAAACAATTCCCGCGTCACGACCCACCAGCAACATTTCCTCATCCATTGCCAGAGACGTTTGCTGAAGAAGAGCAAACGCAGCCGCTACCTAGCCAAGAAGTAGCATTCGATTGGAAACTTGTTGGTAAAACGGTTGTTATTGATAATGGCGCCCAGTTGATTAGCGGAAAACGTTTGCAATCGTTTTTAAGTTCGGATGCGTTTGAGGTGGTGGTGTTTGATCCGCTAGGCGATGCGGCGGTTGACGAGGCCAGCAAGCAACACGAGCACCTACACTATGTGCCACAAGCCTTATTAGGCGATGGCAAGCCAACACATTTATACGCCAGTTTAAGCCCTAGCTATAACAGCACATTAAAGCCCTTGCATGCGTCGCAACAGCCTAAGCGCTTGCGCGAAGCCGCTATGACGGTTGCCGAGCTGACTGTGCAAACGCACGCACTCGATGAAATTGATGGCTTAGAGCGGGTTGATTGGTTGTTGCTTGACGCCTGTCACGATAGTTTGAGCGTTTTAAAGTATGGCAAGCAGCGGCTAGCGTCGTGTTTGGTCGTGCAAGCCCGTATCAATTTTGAGCCACTTTGGCAAAAGCAAACAACTTTCGATGCCTTGTGCGCGTGGGCCGCTAATAATGGTTTTCGGTTTCATCGCTTTGTCGATTTTAACTATGCAGAAACAGTAACGGAGCGCTCCGATTTAACTCGGCAGCCCGAGGGTACGACGTTGGCACAGGCAGCCGCTTTATTTGTACCAAGCGACGCTCGGCTTGAGGGCCTAGACGATAGCCACCGACTGCGTTTAGCTTTTTTGTTAGACACGGTTTACGGCATTCACGATTTATGCTTTGAGGTGTTAAAACCGGTTAGCGAGCAATTGGCCGAAAATTATCTGAAAGCAAAGGGCTTTTTTGACCCGCCGCTTATTAATCCAGATTTAGCCGAGTGGCAAAAGCTTAAAACAGCACTAAATGCCAGCGAAGGGCGCGACGGGGTTGAGCAAATTACGCAGTGGCGCCACGACTATCCGCAAAGCCCGCGTGTGGCCGAGCTCGTTGCCTTGCAAGCATCGTGGCGCGGCCAACACGCTAATGCGTTTAACCAGCTTGACAAGGCGATACGCCAAGCACCCGACGACTTATCGCTGCGTTTTTGTGCGGTTAATGTGCTTTTACGAGCAGGGATGTGGTGGGAGGCCGATAAGTTACTTGAGCAATTAAAACCCAAAGTGCAAACGCACCCCGAGTTTACCCGTTTGAAAAAATGGTTAAAACAAGTTCGGCCGAGCCAACTTGACCGCTAGCGCTAAATTATTTGAAGACTATCGTTTAACCTTTGATACTTTTAAAAACTTGTCGCTTTGCCTTGTTGACAAATAACGGTTTAATAAATAGTCTTACTTGACACACAAGGAGACAGATTTTTGTAATAATTATCGACATTACGTATAAGCATCGATCGTTTGCTGTCGGTTATGGCAGTAAATTAATTTTTGTTTAATGCCAAAGGGCAATAAGGAGAGACTGCATGAGTTTTAAAAAAACATTAATCGCCGCCGCCATGACGTTAGGTCTGGTGGGTGCGGCACAAGCCGCCGACGACCTGAAAGTCGGCATGATCTTACCTATGTCGGGTCCGCATTCCGAATACGGCCTGCAAATTCTCAATGGAGCCAAGCTGTATATGCAGCACCACGGCGATACGGTTGCTGGCCGTAAAGTGGTGTTGGTGGTTAAAGACGACACAGGTGTTGCTCCCGAAATTAGTAAGCGTGCTGCCCAAGAGCTTATCGTTAAAGATAAGGTCGATGTTTTAGCCGGTTTTGGTTTAACGCCGTCGGCGTTTTCGGTTGCACCCGTTGCTACTGAAGCCAAAACGCCTATGATTGTCATGAACGCGGCCACATCGTCGGTTACCGAGCGCTCGCCTTATATTGTGCGTGCCTCAATGACCTTGCCACAAAACTCGGCACCTATTGCTCAGTGGGCATCCGAAAACGGCATTAAGCGTGTTTATACCTTAGTTGCCGATTACGGCCCGGGTCACGACGCCGAAAAGCAATTTATTAAAACTTTTACCGAGCTTGGCGGCGAAATTGTTGGCGAAGTACGCACACCCGTACAAAACCCCGACTTTTCTCCATACTTAAGCCGTATTAAAGATGCCAAACCCGATGCGGTTTTTATGTTTGTGCCTTCGGGTGCACAGGGTGTGGCGTTTCTTAAAGGCTATGCCGAGCGTGGCCTTGACGAAGACGGTATTAAGTTAATTGCTACCGGCGACCTTACCGACGAATATGTACTCGATAGCATGGGCGATGAGGCGTTAGGTTTAATTACCTCGTTCCATTACTCCGATGCCCACGATTCCGAGCTTAACAAAAAGTATACTGAAGACTACGCCAAAAACTGGCCTGATGTTCGCCCCAACTTTATGTCTATTGGTGGTTACGATGGCATGCACGTTATTTACGAAGCTGTAAAAGCTAACGATGGCGACGCTTCTGGCGATAAGTTTATCGAAGCGGCTAAAGGCTTGTCGTGGGAAAGCCCTCGTGGGCCAGTGTCAATCGACCCCGAAACGCGTGACATTATTCAAGACATCTACATTCGCGAAGTACAGCGTGTTGATGGCCGTTTAATTAACGCCGAGTTCGATAAAGTCGAGCAAGTTAAAGACCCTGGTAAAGAAGCGAAAAAAGAAAGCTAGTTAAGCGCAAGCTTCAATAGCTCGATATGTAAAGGGTGTTAAGCCATCGGCTTAACACCCTTTTTAATAGGCTTTGTTTTTTAGCAGTTTGGCTTAGCTGTGTTCGAGCGTTTTTTGTTGTTGCCGAATTTTGGCGCGTAGTTTGCGCACATCGGTTTCTTGTTTGTTGTGGCCGGTGTTAAATACGCCGATGGTCTCGTTTAGCTCTTGGGTTTCGGTTGTGAGGGTGTTAACGGTATTACCCAGCTCGTGCACCAGGTTGGCGTTTTGTTGGGTTACTAATTCCATTTGGCCGATTGCTTGATTGATTTGCAAAATACCAGTTGATTGTTCCGATGATGCAGTCGAGATTTCGGCCATAATGGCGCTAACACGCTCGACCGAGTCGACAATTTCGGCCATGGTTTTGCCCGCCAAGGCCACTTGCTCAGAGCCGGTAGAAATGCGGGCGTTCGATTGGTCGATTAGGGCTTTTACTTCTTTGGCCGCGTCTGAACTACGCAAGGCTAGGTTGCGAACTTCGGCAGCGACTACGGCAAAGCTTTTGCCGGCTTCGCCGGCTCGGGCCGACTCGACTGCGGCATTAAGCGCCAAAATATTGGTTTGAAAAGCAATACCCTCGATTAGCGTGACAATGTCAGAGATTTCGCGCGAACCTTGTTGTATGTTTTCCATAGTATTAACCACGTCGTTTACGACATGGCCACCACGTTCGGCAATTTCCATGCTTTCGTTGGCAAGCTGAGCCGCTAGTTGGGCATTATCCGAGTTTTGCTGCACGGTAACGGTAATTTCTTCCATGGCGGCTGCGGTTTCTTGTAAAGAGGCCGCTTGGTCTTCGGT
>DATGSD010000269.1:0-2087 GCA_035302965.1 Burkholderiaceae bacterium
TTTCCGTGGTCAAGCAAATGCGCTTGTTGAGCAATTTTTAAGCGCAAGGCGTGATATTGCTGCTGTATGACTGTTTCTTGATCATCGAGGTAAGCGTTAATTGCCGCGCTACGCTCGTTGCTGTGCCGAATAATAGCTAAAGCACTGGCGATAGCACCCAGACCCATCGATGTTTGGCTTAAAACAAAGCCGGGCTTAATTTTTTGTATATAGCTGGCAAATTCTTTTGGCTGGGCCAGCACTTGTTCGTCAGGGATAACAACATCTTTAAAATGCAATCCAAGGGTTTGCGTGCCATTCATGCCAGCAAATTCGGGGCAAGCCCGTAGCGTTAAACCCGGCGTATCACCGTGTACAGCAAACATAATGTAGCCATTGTCATCGGTAGCGGCCGCTACGATGGCTAGGTGATCTTTAGCAATATTGGAAACCCACGGCAAAGCGCCCTGCACCACAAAATGATTGTTCTTTCGGCTTGCCAGCAAATGAATTTTTTCGATGCCAGCTAAATGCTTAACGGTGTTCGACATCCCGGTGCCTGCCAGTAGCTGGCCTTGTGCAACGCTTTCCAGGTAACGCTTTTGAGCAAGTGTATTTTCGGTTTGGCGCAAATACCAAGCACATGCCGCTTGACACCAAACGAGAAACGCCGTTGAGCCGCAAACTGAGCCAACCGTTTCACCAATTGTAATTTGCTGCCCTAAACCTAAGCCGGTACCACCGAGTTTTGACGGGATGGCGGCAGCGAAACCTCCATGTGCGCCCAGCTGCTGCATAAATAGCTTGGGATAATAGCCCTCGGCATCGATGCGTTGAGCTAGTGGAGCCAGTTGTTGGTGAATAAGTGTTTCAAGGCTTGCTGAATCGCCAGCTAGCTTGGTGGCGGAACTCATAGTCGAGTCTCCTAGTGGTACTTTTTGAAGTGGGCTGTTGCCTTAAATAGGGTGAAAGAGGGGCAGTTGAAACCCAAAAGGCTTAACGCTTTGAGCGCGGACTTAAGAATGTGCACTGATTAAGTGGCAACTTGCCCCTAAAGGAAATTAAGCCAACCGCAAATTAAGCGTAAGCCTTAAGCTCTGAATTAATTGGCGTTTGCGCGAGGTTATTCGCAAAGTTACACAGCGTCGCCAAACTAACGCCTAATAAGGCATCGAGTGCGTTTTCTTGCGAGTAACCGGCTTTGAAAAATGCTTCTAATTGCGCATCGGGCAGTTGGCCGCGGTGTTCGATGAGAGCTAGTGTAAATTTGGCCAAAGCGTTTAGTTTTGGGTCATCAAGCGCTTTAATTGAACGCAGGCTCTCAACGACGTTCTCGGGCATATCGAGTTTTTTACGCGCAAGGGCGGTATGGCCGGCAACGCAAAATTGGCAACCATTACGTGCGGCAGCAGTAATTTGCACGACCTCACGTTCTTCTGGGCTCAATGAATTGCGATTGTTAATAGCCCCAACAACTTGGTAGGTTTCGAGGGCTGTTGGTGCGTTAGCTAAAACGCCAAGCAAATTGGGTAAAAAACCATTGGCTTTTTGGGCGTTTTCGAGGCGTTCTTTAGCGGCGACGGGGGCGGAGTCGATGGTGTGGACAGTTAATCGAGACATATTATTGGTTTGGTCAGTAGAAAGAAACAAATTTGCGACAGCCACAGAAGGGTTGGGGCAGATGCGATAGTTTCATTCTAAAGAGAGAGCTCGGCTAACCAAACGATTATCTTTCGATTTGTTTATTATTTTTAGTTATTTAAAACATGGGCTGCTTTTAAGCTGCCATGTTGCCATGAAGCTGTTTAGCGATTTTTAGCCGTTTGTTTTTAGCAGCTCATTATTGTTAATAGTTGTTTTTGCTGAAAAATTAGGCCGGCTTTTTATCCTTATGCTAAAGCCTTGTGGCTAGGGGGTGAGGGGTGTGCTCCCTCCGGTCATGCGGTCGGGCTTTGCCCGACTTCCCAAATTTTACGACGCTAGCCGGCGGCCGCAGAACTCGTTTCACTCGAACAGCTGCGGCCTTGTTTCCGGCTAGCGTCGTAAAATTTGGCGCATTCCAGAGTCGGTCTCACACCCCTCACCCCCTAGCCACAAGGCTGTAGGCT
>DATGSD010000270.1:0-3468 GCA_035302965.1 Burkholderiaceae bacterium
TGTTTTACATAAAGATTCCAGCCTTTCTGTTGAAGACGATGGCCGTGGTATTCCGGTCGGTTTGCACCCCGAAGAAAAAGCGCCAGTTGCCGAAATCGTATTTTCGCGCTTACATGCCGGCGGCAAGTTTGATAAAAAAACAGGGGGCGCTTACGCATTTTCTGGCGGGCTCCATGGGGTAGGCGTTGCTGTAACCAATGCACTTTCTAGTAAGTTACACATTACTATCTGGCGCGATGGCCAAGCCCACGAGCTCGAGTTTGCTAATGGCGAGCTAGTTAAAGCGCTCGAGGTTACCGGCCGTGTGGCTAAACGCAAAACGGGTACGCGAGTACAAATTTGGCCCGATGCTAGTTATTTCGATAGTGGCAAAATTCCTGAAGCCGAATTGCTGCACTCTTTACGCGGTAAAGCGGTTTTGCTCGAAGGCACAACCGTAACTTATACCAACGAGAAAACCAACGAAACCATCACTTGGCACTATGAAGATGGTTTGCGCGGTTACTTAAATGAGGCATTAGCCGATGCCGATTTAGTAGTGCCACTATTCGAGGGCGCTCGCTATGCTGAAGCCGACGATGAGCAATACAGCGAAGGCGAGGGTGCTAGTTGGGTAGTGGCTTGGGCTAGCGAAGGCCCATTAGTGCGCGAGTCGTATGCTAATTTAATTTCAACAACGGCTGGCGGCACCCACGAAGCCGGTTTACGCGACGGTCTGTATAACGCAGTCAAGTCGTTTGCCGAATTGCACGGCTTGTTACCCAAAGGCTTGCGTTTGTTACCCGACGACGTTTTTGCGCGGGCTAGTTTTATTTTGTCGGCACGAATCCTTGATCCGCAATTTCAAGGTCAAGTAAAAGAGCGCTTAACCAGCCGCGAAGCGGTACGTTTAATTAGCGCCTATGTCAAAAACGCCCTCGAACTCTTGCTGCACGCTGATGTCGAGATGGGTAAAGCTCTAGCCGAGTTGGCCATTCGTCAAGCCCAAGATCGTGCGCGCTCGGTTCGACGGGTCGAAAAGCGGCGCAGCGGTTCTGTAGCAGTATTGCCCGGTAAATTAACCGATTGCGAATCCCACGATGCCTCTCGCACTGAGCTTTTTTTGGTAGAAGGTGACTCGGCAGGCGGTTCGGCAAAAATGGGTCGTGACAAAGAATTCCAAGCCATTCTTCCGCTACGCGGCAAAGTCCTCAATTCGTGGGAAGTGGATCACGATCGACTGTTTGCTAATACCGAAATTCACGACATTTCAGTTGCCATTGGTGTCGATCCACACGAGCCCAATGACGAGGTTGATTTATCCAGTTTGCGCTATGCACGTATTTGTATTTTGTCTGATGCCGACGTCGATGGCTTACATATCCAGGTTCTGTTATTAACGCTGTTTTTCCGGCATTTTCCCCGACTGATCGAAGCCGGAAAGGTTTATGTCGCACGGCCGCCGTTATTTCGGCTTGATGTTCCTGCCCAGCGCAAGCGCCCAGCTCGTAAGTTGTATTGCATCGACGAAAACGAATTACAAGCCACCCAAGAACGTTTACGTAGCGAGGGAGTTAACGAAAATAGCTGGAGCGTTAGTCGGTTCAAAGGTTTGGGCGAGATGAGCCCAGAACAACTGTGGGAGACCACCATGAGCCCCGACACACGACGTTTACTACAAGTGGCTTATGGCGAACCCGGAAAAGAGGAAACGCATAAAATGTTCCGCATGCTAATGGGCCGTGGCGAATCAAGTCAGCGCCGAAGTTGGCTAGAAGAAAAAGGTAACTTGGCGGATATCGACGTATAAGCGAAAGATTATGGAAGGAATTCAAGCAGGTTTGTTTGACGAAAACAACAACGATGGAGATACGCTAACCTTAGCCGAGTATGCTGAACAGGCCTATCTCGATTATGCTGTTTCGGTGGTACGTGGGCGGGCTTTGCCCGAAGTCGCCGACGGCCAAAAGCCCGTGCAACGGCGCATCTTATATGCGATGCAAGCCATGGGTTTGGGGCCCGATGCGCGTCCTGTTAAATCGGCCCGCGTGGTTGGCGATGTTCTCGGAAAATATCATCCGCATGGCGACCAAGCGGCCTACGACGCGATGGTGCGGATGGCGCAAAATTTTGTTTTACGCTACCCCTTAATCGATGGTCAGGGAAATTTTGGTTCGCGCGACGGCGATAATGCCGCGGCAATGCGTTATACCGAAGCACGCCTAACAGCTTTTTCGCGTGTGCTGCTCGACGAACTCCACGAGGGTACTGTCGATTTTGCCCCCAATTACGATGGCAGCCAAGAAGAGCCCTTGCTTTTGCCAGCACGCCTGCCTGTCGTGTTGCTAAACGGTGCTTCAGGGATTGCTGTGGGTATGGCAACCGAGATCCCGCCGCATAACTTAAATGAAGTTGTAGGCGCTTGTATTGCTTTACTAAAAAAGCCCTCGCTGTCTGATGCCGAATTACAACAGCTCATGCCTGGTCCTGATTTTCCAGGGGGCGGGCAAATTATTACGCCTCAAGACGATATCGCCCAGGTTTATCAGAGTGGCCGCGGCTCGATAAAAGTTCGAGCTCGTTGGCACATCGAAGAATTGGCCCGTGGGCAGTGGCAATTAGTCGTTCACGAGCTGCCACCCTTTACGTCGGCGCAAAAAGTACTCGAAGAAATTGATAATTTAACCAACCCACGTCCGCGCGGAAATCGTAAAACGTTGTCGTCAGAGCAGCAACAAACCCGTTCTTTGGTTTTAAGCTTGCTCGACACAGTGCGTGATGAGTCGGGTAAAGACGAGGCCGTGCGTTTGGTTTTTGAGCCTAAAAGCAGCCGCATTGACCATGATGAATTTATTAATTTGCTTTTAACGCAAACCAGCCTAGAAGGTAACGTCACCATTAATTTGGTTTGTATCGGAACCGATTCCCGTCCTGCGCAAAAAGGTTTGCGCGCAATTTTACAAGATTGGCTCGACTACCGTTTAAAAACCATTACTCGCCGTAGCGAATATCGACTAGAAAAAGTTTCTGACCGCATCCATGTTTTAGAAGGCCGTATGGTGGTCTATCTTAATGTCGATGCGGTTATCCAAACAATTCGCGACTCTGACGAGCCGCGTGACGCGCTAATGCAACGCTTCCAACTCACACAACGCCAGGCCGACGACATCCTCGAGATGCGTTTGCGACAATTAGCTCGTCTTGAAGGAATACGCATAGAAAAAGAATTGGCAAAGCTGCGCGATCAACAAACTGAGCTAGAAGCGTTGCTGGCAAGCCCAACGGCACTCAAACGTTTATTAACAACCGAGTTGCGCACCGATGCGAAAACCTACGGCGACGAGCGGCGCACCTTAATCCAAACGGCCGAGCAAGCTGTTTTAGAAACTCCAGTTGTCGATGAAGCCCTTAGTGTTGTCGTGTCACGCCAAGGCTGGTTACGAACACGCCAAGGGCACGGTCACGATGCGTCACTTTTCACGTTCAAGA
>DATGSD010000271.1:0-3184 GCA_035302965.1 Burkholderiaceae bacterium
TCTGAAGTGTGTCGCCTTTTAATGTCTTCTAGATAGAAAAAGGCCACAGCTGATCATATCGCCTACGGCTAAACCGTCGTCAGTGGCCAGGGGCTGAGGGCTAGAGCACCGATTTTGGAATACGCCGCTTTTTATGCCTTCTAGACGGAAAAAGGCCGCAGCTGATCGAGCGTAAGCGAGTTCTGCGGCCGCCGGCTAGAAGACATAAAAGGCGGGAAGTCGGGCAACACCCGACCGCATGACAGGAGGGGCGCTAGCCCTCACCCCCTGACCACTGACGACGCGAAATACTAAGACACCTCGTTAACTATTTTCAAGCGAAGCAACGCCCAAAACTCCCAGCGACATCACCCACCCTACTCATACGTATAGTAATACTTATACGACGCCCCATACCCAACACGATAACGTCGCACACCATTAAACAACGTACCTTTCAACTTATCTTCAAGCCCTGCAGCCCGCAAACGCCCAACCGCATCGCTTACCTCGGCCATCGTGCTTTGCTCGGCCCTAACCACCAAAAACGCCGCAGCAACATGCTGCAAAACGGCTAAGGTATCGGCCACCGGCAACAAAGGGGCTGTATCGATAACAACACGATCGTATTTCTCTTCAAGCTGGGCCATTAGCGTGGCAAAACGATCGCTTAACAACAACTCGCCTGGGTTAGGTGGAATCGTGCCGGCAGGTAAAACAAACAAACTATCGTTTGCCTTAATAACCACATCTTCAAACGAGCACTGACCGGCTAAAACATCAGACAAACCTTTCTGCTTGCGCGGGTAACCAAAATAATCGTGTAAACGACCGCGGCGTAAATCAGTGTCTAAAACCAACACATTCTGTTCAGTGCTGGCTAAAACCGCTGCCAAGTTAACCGAAATAAAACTTTTTCCTACCCCAGCAGTTGCACCCGTAATAGCAATGGCCTTGCCAGCTGAACCTAACAAAGCAAACGACAAGCCCGTGCGCAAAGAGCGCAAACTTTCGATAACCGGGTCTTGAGGCTGGCTAAACGCTAAAACCGATGCGCCGCCATCATTACGCGGCCGGCGACCGGGCACAGCAATTCGGAACCGCTTTTGCGTTTGCGACTCGGGCAAGCTTACGTAATTAGTTAGACCCAAACGGTGCTCAAGTTGTTCGGCACTTTGTACGGCTGGGCGTAAGAAACGACGAATAAACGCCGCAATAATACCCAACATCAAACCCAGCAAGGCCGATGCCGCCGCAATTAACGCACGCTTAGGTTTGACGGCACGCTCGGGAACCACAGCAAAATCGATAATGCGCACATTACCAATGGTTCCGGCTTCGGCCACCCGCAACGCCTGTGCATTATTTAGCAAAGAAATGTACAGCTGTGTATTAACTTGGGCATCACGCTCGAGGCGTAATAAATCGCGCTGCGACTGTGGTAACTGATCGATGTGCACACCCAGCTCGGCTTCGGCTTCTGATAGCGCCCCTAACTGCCGATTTACGGTTTTTAAGGCCGGGTGTTCGGGTGTATAGCGCTGACGTAACTCGTCTTGCTTTAATTTTAGCTCGAGGCGCTGGTTTTCTAGCTTAACGGCTTGGCTAAGCAAATCGCGGGTTTCGTCGGGGATGCTAATTGTGCCGCTTTTTGAACGGAACTCGCTTAATTCTTCTTCTTTGTCTTCAACCTCTTGCTTTAAAGTTGGCAGTTGCTCCTCGAGAAACTTTAATCGACTACGTGCTTCGGCACTGCGTCGGGCCACGTTTTGCTCGAGATAGGTGCGCGCCACCGCGTTCACAAAATCGGTAGCAAAGTCTTTATCGGTATTTTCGTAAGCAACTCGAATAACCTGGCTGTTTTTACCGGCCTCGTTGACTTGCAGTGCAGAACGCAAGCTACCCAACACTGACAAAGGCGAGGCCTTATTAATTAAAAAACGGGTACCGGGGCGCCCGACAAGTTCTTGAATACCAATAGAAGCCGCTTGGCCATTAACCGTAAATGGTAAGCGCTGCCCAACGGCATCGCTTTCTAGCAAAATATTGTCGTCGGCGTCGCTTAACGTGAAGCCATCGTCGGTAATTTGCAAATAGAAATCGCTACCAAGCGCACGTCGGGGCAGTTCGAGCTCGGCAAGCTCGAGCTTCTCGCCTCCCCAAGCGTAGCCGCTAAAACCCATAAAGGGCGGCGCAACTTCGCCTGGGTTGGCCGCCTGGAATCGGCGCGCCATCCAGCCACCAATTAGCGGAAAGCGATTATCAACTTCGATACGCGTAGTTGCCTGGGTCGTATCGATGGCATTAAGCAAAACCTCGCGTGACTTTAAAATTTCGATCTCGCCGGTTACATAACTTTGCTCAACACCCAAGCTTTCAGAAAGCTGGCTTAGGCCGGCCAAGGTGCCGCCGCCTTTTTGGCTTTCGATTTGAATAAGCGAATCGGCCTCGTAAACCGGCGGCGATAAAACGGCATACGCCAGCCCCGCCACCAAAACCACCACAAAGACCGCAACAATTAGCTTCCAACTTTGGATTAAAACATTAATTAAATCGGCCAGGTCGATTTCCTGGTCGTTGTCAAAATCGCTGGAAGAGGGGTTTTTTGTCACACCCATTGCGTAGTATTCCTGTATTGAAATCGATAAGTTCAGCAAGTGCCATTACGGCCGACACAACCGCGTCAAAACGGCACAGCGGTGCTGCAACATTCTACACTTGCCTTCAACCACCAAAACCGAGGTTTTAGCGGAAGGTGCGGCTGCCTGTCATTAACGAGCTAGCCGTTGGTAGGATTTGGTTGATAACCCGCGACCAGCGTGTTACAGCGGCCGCGTCGACAAAGACGACATCGCGTGGTTTCAACGGAAAGCCTTCGGCCAAAATTAAGGCAGTTGGACTACTGGCATTTAAATGCCAAATTTGTGGACGGCTGCTATCGACAGCACGCAATACATATACTTGGCTGGCGCGCGAAGTGACCGGATCGAGCCCACCTGCATCGCCAAGCGCATCAGCCAAGGTGTAGCGTCCCCACGGCATGATTTGAGCTTGGGGCTCGGCAACTTCGCCCAAGACAAAGACTTTATCTTGGGTGCGTTCGGGCACATTAAGGATATCGCCGTCTTGAAGCAGCATGTTTTGGCTTAAATCGCCCTGGTAGTACAAGGCATATAAATTAAGATTATGCAAAACCCCATTGCGG
>DATGSD010000272.1:0-6460 GCA_035302965.1 Burkholderiaceae bacterium
CCAATTACGGTCGCCACAGCCGATTTAGCCGTGATGGATGACGACGGCAGCCGCATTACTTTAAAAGGTAATGCGCATTTACATCGCGTTGCTGACGCCGAACGAGAGCCGCTAGACATCCATAGCGAGGTTTTAGTTTTATTTCCCGACGATGATATTGCAGAAACCGATTTAGCCGCACTTATTCAGCAAGGCCAATCGACGCTTAATGGTACTGGCATGCGTTATAACAATGCCAAACGAACTCTGCAGGTTTTTTCGGCCACCGATGCCAAGCTCTCAGGACAAGACCGGCCAACTAAACAAAATTAATCTTTTATCCCTTAGAACGCGTGGCGCCATGAATTCAACCTCTCGCCTTACTTTATTTTTTTGGCTATTAATTAGCTTTTTGCTTATTGCTTGTGGCCCTGCTTTGGCGCAAAAATCGGCTACCGACGAGCCCGACACTGTGATCTTGTCTGACACACTCGATTACAACGACAACACTCGCGAAAGTATTTTTACTGGGCAAGTCGTCATGACACGTGGCGAGATGACCCTATATGCCGACAAACTCGTACTTAATGAAGACAGCGATGGCTTTCAATTCGGCACGGCCACGGTTGAGCAAGCCGAGCGAGTTTTAGTGCGTAATGAAATCCCAGAAAATTTCGAAGTTATCGAAGCCACAGGCTTACGTGCTAAATACAACGGCAAAACCGACGAAGTCGAGATGATCGGGCAAGCCGTCGTCATAAAATATGTTTGCGGCAAACCCATGGACACCATTCGTGGCGAGCGCATTAAATACAACCAAAAAAGTAATATTTATCAAGCTAGCGGCGGTTCACAATCGGCCGGCGAAGGAGGACGCGTCCGGTCTTTGGTTACCCCTAGCGCCAAATCTGAACAAGCCGTTGCCGATTGTAAGCAACCCACCACAAACCCTTAATTCTGACCCTGCAATCGATACATGAAGTTTCTATTTGGTCGCGCTAACGACACCACGGTTCGTCCACCCCTTAGCCAAGATGGCACACTTAAAGCTGTTGGCTTACGTAAAACCTATGGCAAGCGCACCGTCGTTAAAGATGTGTCGTTAACGGTAAGCAGTGGCGAAGTCGTTGGCTTGCTGGGGCCAAACGGCGCCGGAAAAACCACAAGCTTCTACATGATTGTGGGTATTGTGCCGGCCGATGCCGGACGAATCGAAATCGATGGCGTAGCAATTACCGCAATGCCTATCCACAAAAGGGCGCGCATGGGTTTATCGTATTTACCACAAGATGCCTCAGTTTTTAGGCGCCTGACAGTCGAGCAAAACATTAAAGCTGTGCTCGAGCTGCAGCGAGACGACAGCGGTAATAAGCTTTCATCCAGCCAAATTTCTGAAAATCTTAATTCTTTACTCGACGAGTTACAGATAAGCCATCTAAAAACCAATACCGCACTTTCTTTATCTGGTGGCGAGCGACGACGCGTTGAAATTGCCCGCGCTCTGGCCACCAACCCGCGTTTTATTTTGCTCGATGAGCCATTTGCGGGCGTTGACCCCATCGCCGTTATCGAGATTCAACGCATTGTTCAGTTTCTTAAAAACCGCAATATCGGTGTCTTGATCACCGACCACAACGTGCGTGAAACCCTCGGAATTTGTGACCGCGCTTATATTATCAGCGAGGGCAGCGTGTTAACCAGCGGCCACCCCGACGCCATTATTAATAACCCTGATGTCCGCGAAGTTTACCTTGGTAAGCATTTCAGAATGTAGACAAACCAAGTAGCTCTTGCTTTCGTTTTTACACGCTTTAAACTTAAGTTGAAGCTTATCGTTTTTTAATTTTTACCAGGAGGGAAAACCAACGCATAAATCCCGGCATGGGTCACCACTTTTTACAGGAGAGGTATATGAACTTAAGCATTACCGGACACAACCTAGAAGTCACTGACGCGCTAAACGCCTATGTAAAAAATAAAATGCGCCGTATCCACCGCCATTTTGATGGCATTATCAGTACTCAGGTTCTGCTTTCTATCGACCGTCTCAAACACAATGCCCAAGCCACATTACGGGTGCAAGGCAAAGACATCCATTGCCAAGCCAACGACAGCAACCTCTATGCTGCTATAGACCTGCTCGTTGATAAAATCGATCGTAAAGTTTTAAAATATAAAAATAAGCTACAAAGCTACCACACCAACCAGCCTTTAAAACGTCAAGAAGCTTTCTAATAAAAACAAAACACGCTAACCGGGTATCTGTATTTGCTTGTAACAACACAGCTGCCCGGTACCTCAAACCCACCCACCTACCAAAACGACTTGTCTCTAATATGGCCACAAGCGTCGCTAGACACCACGATATACTGTTCTTATGAATCTCATGTCGCGCATCTTGCCCTTGCAAAACATTGTGCTTGATCTGGTTGCCACCAGTAAAAAAAGGGCTTTCGAGCAAGCAGGGCTACTTTTCGAAAACCATCACGGCTTGGCGCGAACAGCGGTCTTCCAAAGCCTAATTTCACGCGAACGCCTCGGTTCTACCGCACTTGGCCACAATGTTGCGGTTCCGCATGGGCGTTTAAAAGGCCTTAAAGAGCCCAGAGCCGCCTTTATGCGTCTTACCGACCCGGTGCGCTTCGATGCTAGCGACGATCGTGTGGCCAATCTTTTGTTTTTTGTTCTCGTGCCTGAAGACGCCAGTCAAACCCACCTCGACCTTTTGGCCGAAATTGCACGTCTTGTTTCTAACCCCGATATTCGCCATATACTAGCGACAGAAACGAATGCAACCGCTATTCACGACGTTTTAACGCAAGCAAACAACGCCGATTAAACCAGCCACTTTGCCATGCTCACACTCCAGGATCTTATTCAGGATAACGCCGAACGCATTCCACTTTCCTGGGTAGGTGGTCAAAACACCCACGCACAAATTGAATCGAAAATAGGGCAATCGGGGGCCGATCTTGTTGGCCACTTAAACCTTATTCATCCGTCGCGCATCCAAATTATTGGCCCGGCCGAGCTCGCTTATTATTCGCGTCTCGATCCACCACGTCGCAAACAACACCTTAACGACCTGCTCGAGGGCAAAGTGCCGGCGCTTATTTTGGCCAATGGCCTAGAAGCCCCAGACGATATTCGGCAGTTCTGTAACAACCATCAATTACCCCTATTAGCCAGCCCCTTAGATGCCGCGCAATTAATCGATTTGCTACGTATTTACCTCGGCAAACGCCTAGCCCCATCAACCACTATGCACGGTGTTTTTATGGATGTATTAGGCCTCGGGGTGTTAATCACTGGCGAATCTGGTCTCGGTAAAAGCGAGCTGGCGCTCGAGCTCATTACCCGCGGCCACGGTTTAATCGCCGACGATGCGGTCGAACTTTCGCGCACCGCTCCTAATATTATCGAAGGCTACTGCCCACCTTTATTACAAAACCTTCTCGAGGTAAGAGGTTTAGGGCTGTTAGATATCCGAACGATTTTCGGCGAAACGTCGGTAAGGCGCAAAATGACGCTTAAACTTATTGTGCAGCTATTGCGCACCAGCTCCGACACCTTCGAGCGCCTACCTATCCAAGACCTCACCCAAAACATCTTGGATGTACCGATCCGCCGCGTTAAAGTACAGGTTGCTGCCGGGCGCAACTTGGCTGTGTTAGTTGAGGCCGCCGCCAGAAACACCATTCTTAACCTTAGGGGGATTGACACCATGGAAGAATTCATCGAGCGGCAAGCGTTAGCCATTATGGAAAACAGCAAACGCAAATAAACTTCGCCTCATAGCGTTGTAAAATAGCTACAACTTTTATGTTAAAACTTGTATTAATTACTGGCATTTCTGGCTCTGGAAAATCGGTTGCTCTGCGCATGCTCGAAGATTCTGGCTACACCTGCGTCGATAATTTACCTGTACGATTTTTGCCCGATTTCATCGACCACATGCAAGAAGAGGATCAAAATCGGGTTGCCATTGCAATCGATGTACGGGCACTTAGCGACCTCGACACCCTGCCTGAAACAATCAAGGGCTTACAAGACAAAACTCACGAGTTCCGCGTGGTCTTTATTGATGCCGACGACTACACGCTTAAACAACGTTATTCAGAATCACGCCGGCGACACCCCTTAACCGATCGCTTACAGAAAGACGGCAATTCACCCTCACTACAAACCTGCATCGACACCGAGCGCCGCTTACTGGCGCCACTACGCGAACTTAGCCACGTCATCGACACCACCGACCTAACCCCAGGTCAATTACGTGCATGGATGCGCGATTTTGTGCAGGCCGATCGACCCGCCCTAGTCTTGACTTTCGAGTCATTCGCTTATAAAAGAGGGGTGCCCAGAGATGCCGATCTGATGTTCGATGTGCGTTGTTTACCAAACCCTCACTACGATCAGGCTCTGCGCCCGTTAACGGGCAAAGACGAGGCAGTCGGAAAGTGGCTGTCTCAATTCGGGAGCGTACAAACCATGATTGATGACATTAGTGGCTTTATCCGACGCTGGCTGCCGCTTTATACACAAGACACCCGTAATTATTTAACAGTAGCCATTGGTTGCACGGGTGGGCAGCATCGTTCGGTCTACGTAACCGAACAATTAGCGCTGCAGTTTTCTGATCATTCGCCACTATTAATTCGTCATCGTAACCAACCCCCAGCAAAGCCCCTATGACTGCTTCACGCCAACGTTTATTAGCAACCGCTTTAAGCTGCCTTTTTATTTTGGTTGGTTGCTCATCTTCCGGACCCAAAAAAAGCGGTGTAAAAACAAGCGCTAGCCGTGGTGGTGGCTACTATAAAGACGACGGCCCAGGAAGCGACATTCCGGCCAACTTACTTGCCATACCCGATGCCACGCCACGCATCGAGCCACATGCTAAAGCTAACAGTCGCCCTTATAAAGTCTTCGGTGTCACTTATCGGCCGCACAAGAGCGATAAGCCGTTTCGCCAAACCGGGATAGCTTCTTGGTACGGCAAAAAATTTCATGGCAATAAAACAGCTAATGGCGAAATCTACGATATGTACGCTATGACCGCGGCCCACCCTACTTTGCCCATTCCCAGTTATGCGCGCGTAACTCGAACCGCAAATAACAAATCGGTGATTGTGCGCATCAACGATAGGGGGCCTTTTCATAGTGCGCGTATTATCGACTTGTCTTATGTGGCAGCCGCTAAGCTCGATTTAATCGCCCCCGGCTCGGGCGAAGTCATTGTCGAAGCCATTACGCACCAAGAAATTGCCCAGGGCACTTATGCCCAACCGCAAAAGCTTGCTAACGCTCCAACACAGCCATCAAGCAAACCTGTGGTTAGCAGTACTAGCGATACAAAGCCAAACAAACTGGCCCAGCCGCTTCCGTCCGAATCGCTTAACGAAGTTCCCGATGCTTTATTGGCACTGGCCAACACACAGCAAAACAAGCAACAACAACCGGCTGTCTTCCTACAATTTGGTGCTTTTTCGGCTGCCGATAATGCCGAAAAATTTGCCCAGCGCTTAAACCAATACGTAAGCGAACTTGAAGGACGCCGAGTTAAGGTCGATAGCGGCCCCGACCTGCATCGCGTGCATTTGGGCCCTTACCCAAGTCGCACTGAGGCCGTCAACGCCGCTCACCGCATCCACGAATCGGCCGGAGTTAGCGCAACGGTTGCTATCCGTTAAATAGCCGCCTGCTGGCTCTGCCGCACCGCCAGCGTGTCACTTATAACGCTTATTTCTTGCTTGCTTCGTGCTGTAAAGCAGCTTGGTAAACCCGTGAACGTGGTAAACCGCTTACTTTTGTGACGATACGTACGGCATCGCGAACACTTAATTGGCTTAACAACTCGGGCAGCAGGGTTTGCAATAAAGCATCGGTCTCGACTGTTTCTTGTTTCGCTTCGTGTAACACGAGTACGAATTCTCCTTGAGAACGATGGGGATTTTCGTTTAGCCAAGCTGGTAGTTCAGCAATAGCAAGGGTAGCAAATTCTTCAAACCGTTTCGTCAATTCGCGCGCCACACTAATGGTACGTTCGGCACCATAAACTTTTAATAAATCCGCCACCGAAGCTTTTAGTCGATGCGGTGTTTCAAACATCAGCACCGGTGCTGCGATCGACTTCCATTGTCCTAACCATTTTTGACGCGCTTGCTGCTTAGGCGGCAAAAAGCCTGCAAACACAAACGCAGGGTTTTCGTCGGAGGTGGCGCCACTGACCATTAAGGCTGCAATAGGGGCGCTGGGCCCAGGAATAGGCATGACCTGGTAACCGGCTTGGCGCACCTCACGCACAATGCGCCCGCCTGGATCACTGACCCCCGGCGTGCCGGCATCAGAAATAAGGGCTACCCGCTGCCCTTGCTGTAAACGTTCAATGATTTGCGCAGCGGCCTGCGCCTCGTTATGGCGATGGGCGGCTAATAACGGCGTTGAGACCTCCCATGCGTCGAGTAAATGCCGGCTTGCA
>DATGSD010000273.1:0-2185 GCA_035302965.1 Burkholderiaceae bacterium
CCACCAGCAAAGGCAGTCAATTGCCGCGCCGTTTCTTGCCGAATCAACTAGCAAATAGTACAAGACCGACTAATCACGCTTCAAGCCCCGAACCCAGCGCTTATACGCCGCTGCCATCGTTCTATGCATAGCGGCTGTGCGGCTATCGAGATGGCTTAATAATTCTTCTTGGCTATTTACCGCTGGGTTACCCGCCGCCAGTTCTCGCTCCATCATGGCGCTGTTGGCTTCCATACAAAGCCTAACAATTTCTGGTGTCATCTCGAGGTGAAACTGCATGCCAAGATGGCGATCGTTTAAAACATAAGCTTGGTTATCGCAGTTTTCGCTAGACGCCAAATGTACGGCGTTTTGGGGCAAATCGAACGTATCGGCATGCCACTGAAACACGCAAGACTCGGGCTGCTCGCCAAACCATTCGTGTGCTTGCGGGCTGTCGTTGAAATTAACGGTTTGCCAACCAATTTCTACCCGTCGGTTAAGCCGCACCTCGGCGCCAAAAGCCGCGGCCATAATCTGACTACCCAAGCAATGCCCAATAATCGGTAAGCCCTGTTCGTCGGCCTGGCGAATTAAACGCTTTTGTTCTTCAACCCACTGGAGACCATCGTTGACGCCCATAGCACCACCCATAAACACCAGGCCACTATAAGGCGAAGGGTCTTGCGGTACCGGAGCCCCATCTTTAATCGGGATGATCACCCATGGCACTGACAACTGATCAAGCAGCGGTAAAACAGCACCCGGATGACCAACATCGGTGTGCTGGAAAATAGCCACGGGTTTAATTTGCATAAAGCTTCCTAAAACAAATCGAAATACTCTTTGTGCTCCCAAGCACTGACTTCGAGATTGAAACGATCGACCTCAGCTTGCTTAATATGGCAAAAGTACTCGACAAAAAGATTCGTAAACTGCTCGCATAAATACGCATCGTCGCGCAGCGCTTGCAAGGCGTCGGGAACCGAGCGCGGCAAGGCTTGAGCCGGCGATTCGTAGGGCGCATCGGCACTTGGACCCGGCATTAACTGACGATTAATACCGTCTAGGCCAGAAAACACTTGCGACGCTAGGTATAAATACGGATTAGCGGCTGGTTCGCCGACGCGGTTTTCAATGCGGGTGGTGTTTTGCCCAAGACCCCCTAAAACCCGCAACATAGCACCACGGTTGTCGCGACCCCAACTGGCGCGATCGGGGGCCAGCGAATTAGGCCGATAACGCCGATAGCCATTAATGGTTGGGGTTGAAAAAATTGCCGCCCCAGCCGCATGCTCGATTAAACCGCCCAAATAATGCTCGCCAAGTGGCGACAGCTGCCTACCCTCTTCTTGAGGAATAAAGGCGTTTTCGCCGGTATCGAGCTTTTTAAGCGATTGGTGTAAATGCCAACCACTAGACATCACATTAGGGATGCGCGGCCGGCACATAAACGTGGCATGAAAGCCATGGCGCCGGCACACTTGCTTAATTGCATTGCGCAATAAAATCATGGTGTCGGCCGCCACCATACCTTCCATGGTACCGAAAGTAAGCTCGAACTGACTAGGGCCGAACTCGATTTCTAGCGAATTAAGGGGTAGCTCGAGCCCCTGCATCGTATGGCGCAACAGCTCCATTACCTCGTCGACATCGTCGTAGCGCTGTTCGGTTAAATACTGGTAACCGTGCGACAGCAATTCGATATCGGGAGGCGTGCCCGGGTTGGCATTTGCCGAGGCATCGTCAAGTGCCATGCGCTTATCGAGCACACGAAACACATGAAACTCAACCTCGAGACCGGCCGTTAAAGCGTAGCCATGATCGGCAAGCTCATCGAGCGCGCGACGCAAAATACGGCGTGTGCCTAACGGAATTGGCCGACCATCGGTGAAATAAATATCACATAACAGCCAAGCCGTTTTAGGCTGCCAGGGCAGTATTTTAAAGGTTGCGGGGTCGGCCACCATCACAAAATCGGCGCCGCCTTGCATGCCATCGAACTCGAAACCGCCGCCGGCAGAAAACACCGGAAACACCGTTGCATGCGACGTATCTTTGGCTAACAAGGTGGTCGTCATGTTGACCCCTTCGCGAAGCGCCGAAACGGCAGCAGACGCAACCAAGGTTTTGCCCCGCAGCAAACCATGCTGGTCGGGGAACACAAAGCGCACCAACTCGATGCGATCATCTTCCTGAATTTGTT
>DATGSD010000274.1:0-10654 GCA_035302965.1 Burkholderiaceae bacterium
CGCGTGCTTTGCCTTGTTTGTCGAGTAAATAAATAGACGAGCCGTGATCCATGGTGTAGTCGTCGGGGTTTTTTCCTGGCACTTTTACATAAAATGCGCGAAAAGATTGGGCGGTTTTCGCAAGTTGTTCGGCGCTGCCGCTTAGCCCCATAAATGAGGGATGGAAAGCGGTTACATAATTGTGCAAAATTTCGGGCGTGTCGCGTTCTGGGTCGACGGTAATCATAACCACTTGCACTTGGTCGGCATCGTCGTCAAGTAGTTCGATGGCATAAGCGATTTGTGCTATAGAGGTTGGGCAGACGTCAGGGCAATGGGTGAAACCAAAAAACACCAATAATACTTTGTCTTGGAAATCGGCAAGTGTTAATAAATTGCCGTTGTTGTCGACCATGGCCAGGTCTTGGCCTAAATCGGTGTCGCTAATGTCGCTGCCTTGAAATGCAGGGGGTTCAGACCGGCAAGCAGAAATAAGAAACGTAATAAAAACGATTCCGATTACTAAACTGGCTTTGGATAACCATGTTTGAAATGGTGCGGCCATCGAATTTGTCCGTAAATTAGGTTTTAGCTAAAGGCGAGCAAAGCCCAGTGATCAAGTAATAAAGCGCCGAATAAAAGGGCTAAATAAAGTATAGAGTAGCGAAATAAACGGTGAGCAAGGGCGGCTGAATAGTTTTTGAATAGGCGCCACGCATAATATAAAAACAAGCCGTTTAAGACCAATGCCGCCAGTAAGTAAAGTGCCCCGCTCATGTTTACCATAACCGGCAGTAGGCTGGCCGCTAGCAAAATTAAGCTGTATAAAAAAATATGTAGGCGGGTAAATAAGTTGCCATGAGTTACAGGCAGCATGGGCAAGCCGGCGCGAGCATAATCGGTTTCACGATAAAGAGCTAACGACCAAAAGTGGGGTGGCGTCCAGATAAAAATAATTAACACCAATACCCAAGCCTGGGCTGGAACGGCATTGGCAACAGCAGCCCAACCCAGCGCCGGAGGCATAGCACCAGCCAAGCCACCAATAACAATGTTTTGGGGCGTTAAGGGCTTAAGAAAGGCGGTGTAAATAATGGCGTAGCCAATAAAGGTGGCTAAGGTGAGCCACATGGTTAGTGGGTTAACCCCATAGTACAGAATTAACATGCCACTGCCGCCTAATAGGCCAGACAGGCTTAATACTTGCTTGTGGCTTATGGTGCCCAGAGCGGTAGCGCGGCGGGCGGTGCGGGCCATGCGCGCGTCGACCTCGTTTTCGATAAGGCAATTAATGGCAAATGCCGCGGCGGCTAACAACCAAATACCAATGGTGGCTAGTAATACGCGCAGAGGGTTGGGCAAACCGGGGCTAGCCAAAAACATGCCAATTACGGCACAGAAAACAGCCAATTGGGTAACCCGCGGTTTGGTTAAAACCCAGTATTTGCGAAGTAATGGGCTAAGCGGGAAAGAAAGTGCAGCCATGGCATCACCTATGCGTGTTGTGATGAACAGCGTGCAAGCGAACGATTACGGTGACGCAAATAATAATCAACGCTGCCGCTCCTCCATTATGCAGTACAGCTACTATAAGTGGCCAGTGCAGAAAAATTGTGGTTAAGCCCGTTAAAAATTGCAGGCCTAATAAAACTAGTAAAGCGAATGCCAGAAATTGAAAACCAGAATGCTTGCGCAAAGCGAGGCCGAGACTGCCAAGGTAGATAAACACAATTAGGGCAAAATTTCGGTGGGTCCAATGAATGGCAGTTAAGGCATTTTGTGAAATTAGCTCTCCGGAAGCCGAGAAACCCAGCGGGCGGGCGAAAGTAAACGCACTGCGAAAATCCATATCGGGCAACCACTGGCCGTGGCAGCGCGGGAAGTCCATACAGGCGAGCGCGGCATAGTTCGTGCTAACCCAGCCACCTAGGGCGATTTGCACGACCAGTAAAAACAAGCCGATTATTGTTATAGGTAGCCAGCGCTTGGTATTAATGTTAAGCGCCGGAAGCGGCGTTTCGCGTGCCGCCATCCAAGTCATTAGGGCTAATACCGTTAGCCCCCCAAGCAAGTGGGCGGTAACAATAATTGGCATAAGTTTGTGGGTAACTGTCCAGGCACCAAATGCACCTTGCAAGCAAACTGCGACTAGAGTGATGGTGGCCAATGTGGGTGGATGAGCCAATTGTTTGCGGTAGCGCCAGCTCATCCAGGTAAGGCTAATTATTAAAAGCCCTAAAATGGTGCCAGCGTAGCGATGGATCATTTCTATCCAAGCTTTGGGAAAGCTGACGGCTCCGTGCGGCATGGCTTGAAACGCACTTTCGATATGAGCAGCAGCGCCAATTGGGCTTAGGCTGCCATAACATCCGGGCCAGTCGGGGCAACCTAAGCCAGAGTCGCTTAAGCGGACAAAGGCGCCGAACAAAATGAGATCAAAGGTAAAAAAGCAAGTAAAAAAAACCAGCCGGCGATAGCGTTTTTGAATGGTTTGTTTCATAGTCAACCTAAACGCGAATTTTTCACTAATTTACGAATATCGTCACGCACCCGAATTGGGTCGGCATCGGGCGGAAATTCTAAAATTAAATTACCCTGCGGGTCGATTACCCACATTTTGTTTTTCAAGGCCTGCTGGGTATTTGTAGCTTCTGGTGTAAAAAAAGCGGCTAGCTGTTCAGGCTTAGCTTGCAGTAATTGGGTACCCGCATATGCCTCCAGAATAGTTGGGTCGATTGTGTCTTTATCGGTTAAAAACCAAATACGCTCAACACGGCGTACGTTTTTTCCTAGGCTGGCGTGCGAGTTACGCAAAATAAATAGTTTGCGCACACAGGCTTCATCACAGCTGCCGCCGTCAACGGTAATTAACAACCACTTGCCTTTTAATTGTTGCGGGTCAACGGCTTTGTTGTCGCGGGTTTCGAGTGTTAAATGTTGGCTGTTTGGTAATGGGCGCTGGGGTTGGATAAGCTTGCCATAATTATTTTGCCCGCTTGGCCGAATGCCGAGTTCGGGCAAGTAGTACGCTGCCAACGCAAACATTACCGGGGCCAGACAAATCAACAAAATAGCGATTAGTGGCCATATTGAACGCTGCTTTTTTGGCGGGTGTTGCGACGAATACGCTTTTTGCATCTGAAAGGCTTCCTTGGTGGGCTTGTAAATGGCTTACTGCTGCTTGAACCCTAGGCGTGGGCGCAGCCATTGTTTCCAGCTAATAAACGCGATGGCAAGTAAGGCAATGGCACTAAAACCAAACCACTGCAAGGCATAACCACGGTTGGTGGCCGAGTCGATACGCGGTGTGTCCCAGTCGCGCACAAATGGTGTACTGATGTTTGCCGATGGGGCTTGTTGCAAAATCGTCGGTAACAAGGTTAATTGGCTGGCTTGGGCAAAATCGGCAATCGCAAGGTTTTGGCGCACCGGCAGCTCGTCTTGTTTCCAGTCGTCAAGCAAAGGCGTTTCGGTCCGTTCGCGAAACAAACTAGGCAACTCGTATAAACGCGGGATTTCTTTAAGTAAGGCGCCGTTAATTTGAACCAATCCTGTGTTTGCAGGAACCTTAGGGCGAGGGTCTTGAGGGGGTTTTTGTTGAGGCAACCAGCCACGCAACACCAACACAGCCGTGTTATTACTGTTGCTTAAAAGAAGAGGGGTGATCACCCAATAGCCAGGAAAACCTTTGTAATTACGGTTCATCAGGAGTACTGTAAGTTCTTGAAGCCATTCACCTTCGGCACGAGCCGTTTGCCAAGGGTGGTAGTCGTTGCCCGTGTTCGGCTTTAACGTTATTGGTGGCAGTTGTTGGCCTTTTTCAAATGTGCTGCGTCGAACATCACGTTCGGCTGCTCGTTGCAACTGCCATCGACCTAAGCTGAGACATACAGCTGCCACAATGGCCAGTAGTAGTAAGGCCAAAACAGTTCGTGCGGTAGAGCGGGGGCGAGCCATGTTTATCGTGTGCTAGGAGATCGTATGCGTGTGATCGTGATTTTGGCGTTTTTAGGAATTTTGGGTAGCTTGGCATCCGCATTGGTGTTTTTAATGAAAGATCAGGGTAAAACCAACCGCACGGTTAATGCTTTGGCAGTGCGTGTGGGTTTGTCGATCGCTTTGTTTTTGTTTGTTTTGTTTGCTCATCATATGGGGTGGATACAGTCGACAGGCATTTGGTATCGCTAGCATCGAAACCGGCTTCTGAAGCTAGCAGGCTTCGATGCAGCGCTTAGGCCTCTCGACTGTGCCGAGAGGCCTTTTGCCGTTAAAACCAGTAAACAAAAAGATAAAGTGCTAACCACACCACATCAACAAAGTGCCAGTACCAGGCCGCGCCTTCAAAGCCAAAATGATGGTCGGCTGTAAAGTGTCCGCGAAATAGCCGCATTAAAATTACGGTTAAAAAGCAGGCGCCTAAAATTACGTGAAAGCCGTGAAAGCCCGTTAGCATATAAAACAAGGCTCCGTAGGCTCCTGAGTCGAAACGCAGGTTAAGGTCGGTATAAGCGTGGTAGTACTCGAAGGCTTGGCAGCCCACAAACACAAAGCCAAGAACAATGGTTGTTGCTAACCAAAACATGGCTTTTTGGCGCCGATCGGCGCGCAAGGCGTGGTGGGCAATAGTGAGCGTAAGCCCAGAGGTTAATAGCAAGGTGGTGTTGATTGTGGGCAACCAAAATGGGCCAACCACCTTAAAGGCATCGACAATCCCAGCTGGCCCAAGGTTGGGCCAAGTGCCGATAAACCCAGGCCACAACAACAGCTGGTGGTCAAGGTTGCTTAGCCATGGCGTTGTAATTTGGCGTGTGTACCATAGCGAACCAAAAAACGCTGAGAAAAACATGACTTCTGAAAAAATAAACCACATCATGCTCCAGCGGTAGGACACATCAACCCGTTTGCTGTTAAAGCCTTTTTCAGATTCGGTGATAGCTTGACCAAACCAGGCATACAAGATGATGAAAAGCAGCGTTATGCCGGTAATAAATAGCCAAAAGCCTGTTTGGTAGCTGTTAATCCAGAGTGCGGCTCCGATTAATGTAATTAACATCGAGACGCTAACGAAAACTGGGTAGGCAGAAGGCTCTGGTATGTAATAGTACGGCGTTGCTTTTTCTTGAACCGGCTGACTAGCGCTCATAGCAAACTCCTAAGAGGTTGGTTTCAAATGGCCTGGCCAGCCAACCAACGGGCTATTGTGACCAGACCTAAGACGAACAACACAATGGCAATGACAGCGGTAATAATTAAATAAACCGGGTTAACTCGTGATAAGTCGTCTTCCCAGCCCTTGCCTTTGCGAACCCCGAACAATCCCCACAATACGGTTTTTACGGTTTGTAAAAAGTTCAACTTGCGTTGAGTTGCTGGTTGGTGATTTTTATTCATCTTGGTTTTTATCGTTTTATAAAAAACTAAGTCGGATAAACCCCCAAACAAATAATGCAAACACAATAATGGCAAGAATAGTTCCGAGGCGGCGGTTTTTGCGGCGTTGTTCGGGGGTCATACGATTATTTAATTTCAGGTGGTGTTTCAAAAGAGTGATAAGGCGCTGGCGATGGAATGGTCCACTCAAGACCTGTTGCTCCCTCCCAAGGTTTATTGCCAACCCTGGGCCCGTCGCCCGCGATTGTTTTTAAGACGATGTACATAAATAAAATTTGGGAAAAGCCAAACCAGAACGCACCAATGGTGGCGAGCTGATGGAAGTCGGTAAATTGCGCTGCATAATCGACGTAGCGCCGTGGCATGCCCGCCAACCCCATAAAGTGCATGGGGAAGAATGTGATATTGAATGAAATTAATGTCATCCAAAAATGCCATTTGCCCAAACGTTCGTCGTACATATAGCCCGTCCATTTGGGCAGCCAATAATAGGCACCGCCAAAGAGGGCAAACAGCGAGCCAGCCACTAAGACGTAATGGAAATGCGCCACAATGTAGTAAGTATCGTGTACGGCAATATCAATGGGCGCGATAGCAACAATTAGGCCCGTAAAGCCCCCGATCATAAAGACAAAAATAAAGCCAATGGCAAACAACATGGGGGTTTCGAAGCTAAGCGAGCCACGCCACATGGTAGCCACCCAGTTAAAGATTTTGACGCCGGTGGGGATGGCAATCAGCATGGTGGAGTACATAAAGTACAGCTGTCCGGTTACTGGCATGCCAGTGGTGAACATATGGTGAGCCCACACCAAGAACGACAAAATGGCAATTGCCGCAGTTGCATACACCATAGAGGCATAGCCAAATAATGGTTTACGCGAGAAGGCCGGCACTATGGCAGAAATAATGCCAAACGCCGGAAGAATCATGACGTAGACCTCGGGGTGGCCAAAAAACCAGAACACATGCTGGTAAAGAACAGGGTCGCCACCGGCTGCCGCATTAAAGAAGGCTGTGCCAAAGTGACGGTCGGTTAGCAGCATGGTTACAGCAGCTGCTAAAACCGGCATGATGGCGATGAGCAGATAAGCCGTAATTAGCCATGTCCAGCAAAATAAGGGCATGCGCATTAGAGTCATGCCGGGTGCGCGCATATTTAACACCGTTACGATGATGTTAATGGCACCCATAATCGATGAGGCGCCTAGTATATGGACGCCAAAAATGGCGAAATCCATCCCTGGGCCCATTTGTTGCGAAAGCGGCGCATACATTGTCCAGCCACTGGCGTTGGCGCCCCCTGGCACAAAAAATGAAACCGTAAAGAGGATTGCGCCCACCGGTAACAACCAAAAACTCAGGTTGTTCATGCGGGCAAACGCCATGTCAGCGGCACCAATTTGCAGCGGTATCATCCAGTTTGCAAAGCCTACAAACGCCGGCATGATGGCCCCGAAAATCATGATTAGGCCATGCATGGTTGTGAACTGATTAAACAGCTCTGGCTGAAAAAACTGCAGCCCGGGTTCGAAAAGTTCGGTGCGCAATAGCAGAGCTAACGTGCCGCCCTCGAGAAGCATGGCAAACGAGAACAGCAAATACATCGTGCCAATATCTTTGTGGTTGGTCGCAAAAAGCCAGCGCCGCCAACCCTTGGGCTTGTCTTGAAGGGCATCGTGTGCTGGATGTCCTGGAACGTGATCAACGACTACGCTGCTCATGGTTGTCTCCTCCTTGCACGAAGCGCGCCTGAACGAGCCAGGCTAGTGCAAGACTGTGGGCTTGGTTACCGAAGGGTAACGACGTCGCTAGGCTGGACGATGGGATCCTCGCCTTTGCCGGCGTTGCTCCAAGCATTGCGTGTATAAGTAATAACAGAGGCGATCTCAACATCATTGAGGTCGTCTCGGAATGCGGCCATTGCGGTACCCGGGTGGCCATTAAGTACCGTAAGAATCTGTTCTTTCATTGGGGCCAGTACGTATGGCTTATTGCCATCTAGGGCGGGAAAACTGCCTTCTAAACCCTTACCATTAGCTTGGTGACAGGCAACGCAGTTAGCGGCGTAAACGGTTTCGCCGCGAGCGATAAGCTCTTCAGCACCCCATTCTTTGTTGGGGTCATCAGCAACGGCCTGGCGTTTTTGCTGTTGATTTTTTGCCCATTCGTTGAAGTCTTCTTGGCTAACGACGTCGACGACAATGGGCATAAATGCGTGATCTTTACCGCAGAGTTCGGCACACTGGCCGCGGTATTTACCAATTTTGTTGGCGCGAAACCACGTGTCGCGTAAAAAACCCGGAATAGCATCTTGTTTAACGCCAAAATCTTGCACCATCCAAGCATGGATAACGTCAGCGGAAGTGACCACGACACGAATTTTTTTATCAACTGGTACAACCAAAGGTTGGTCAACGTCCATTAAGTAAAATTCGTTACGTGGTTCTAAGCCATATATTTGTGTGCGCGGCGTGGCAAGGTTAGACAAAAAATGGACGCCGCGTGCTGGGCCATCGATGTATTCGTAGCCCCATTTCCATTGATAGCCAGTGGCCTTAACCGTTAGATCGGCTCCGGAAGTGTCTTTCATGGCCACCACCGTACGGGTGGCGGGTAAGGCCATAGCGATCACGATAATAAAAGGGATAACAGTCCAGGCCACTTCAACAGCCACGTTTTCATGAAACTGTGAGGCAACGGCGCCTTTTGATTTGCGATGGTTAATAACCGAATACAGCATCACCGCAAAAACACCGATGAAGATGACGGTGCAAACGATTAATAACATCCAGTGCAGCCAAGCGATATCTTGGGCAATAGGTGTTACGCCGTCTGGTAGGTTGAGCTGATTGACTTTTGGGCCGCCTGGCATGTTTTGCACACTTTGGGCGGCCGCTAACCCCGGATACAACAAGGCAAAAGCCCCCAGAACCCTATGTAGTTGCTTCATTGTCTACCTCGAATTTTATGTGTTTTTATTGATAAAACACGACCGCTGAAAATCAGACTGCTCGAGAAACCTTTGGAGAACTTTATTTATTATTGGGTGAGTGGTGGATAGAGAGCGCGTACAGAAAGAGGCTCAGAATCCGGCTGGATATTTTTATTATTAACTGAAACGAGAAACAAAAAATACGAATAAGATAAGTACTTCAGCCTACAATCCTTCCCTACATATTATGCTGGCACGAAAGAAATGTTAAGAGAGTGTCGGCGTTCTATTACAATTATTTCATGGAAAAGAAAGCAACCCACTCCTTGATTAAGGCAATTCATACCCATTACCAGCAGCTAATCCCGCGCATTCAGCACCTGCCACCCACGGGCTCGCGCCCGCTTACCGTGCAGGGGCGAGTAGCAGGCTGGGCAACCGCTAAGGCGACTCGGGTTCTTGAGCAACAAGATGGCGTAACCGTTCTCGATGAATCGGTAAGTATTTCGGATGTCCCCGAGCAAAGTCTGTCGATTGATGATGTTTTGCAACAGTGCGCGACGGCTCTTCAAGAGGCCGGTTTATTGCGCACCTGGCGCAACGAATTGCTCGATGTGATTGGCGAAGGAGAAAAACTAAGTGTTATTGAGCGTGCTGCGGTCCGGCCGTTAGGCATGTTAACGAAGGCGGTTCATTTAAATGCCTGGACCGCCGATGGACGAATGTGGATTGCGCGCCGGGCAAGCAACAAAACCACCGACCCTGGTTTGTGGGATACGCTTGTGGGCGGTTTGGCTGGTGCTGGCGAGAGCCTCGATACATCGCTGCTACGAGAATGCGATGAAGAAGCGGGCTTAAGCAGTCAGAACTTGCAAGAACGCACGGCTTTGCGTACTTTGTTACGTATGCACCGACGTCTTCCCGAGGGTTATCAAGTTGAAGATGTTCTTAGTAGCGATTGCATTCTCGACGACAGCATAACGCCTAATAATAAAGACGGCGAAGTTAGCGAATTTCAGTTGGTTTCTGTTGACGAACTTTGGTCGATGCTCGAGCAACAGAAATTTACTCTCGAAGCCGAATTAGTCATACTCGATGCGCTTGCGAGGCATTTTTCGGCTAGTCAGCTTCACGCTTAATGGTTGTGTAACTTTCGCATCGCTTGTGTGTCGCGGCTAAGGGCCACGGCTTACTGACAAGGAGTCAGCCATGACATCATCTGCTAATAATCCTTTTGTATTTCCTGGTTTTTCGTCCCAAACCGACGGGCAGCAAAACCCGGTCGCGGCAAGTGTCGAGATGATGCAACAAATGTGGCAACAAATGGCTGGCGTTGGCCAAGCGGCGCAGCACGAGTTGGGCCAGCCGCTAACGGTAGAAGAGTTAGATCGTCGCATCGCCCAATTAAAAACCATAGAAAACTGGTTGCAGCTTAATTTGTCAATGATTAGTTCGACAACTCAGGCATTGCAAGTGCAGCGCTCGACTATTGCAACCCTTAAATCCTTTATGGGCTTAGCGGGCTCTCATTCCGATACCGATAATCCATCGCCTCTCGAAGTGGCGTTTGGTCTTAAGCCGGCTGGCCAGGCAAAAATCAAGCCAGCGTCAGAAGACGATTCTTCTGCAGACAGTAAGCCCGAACAAAAAGCCGACGAAATTCCAAACCCAATGCCAGGTATGGGCTCGGCTCACGATTGGTGGAACCTTCTTCAGCAACAATTTAACGCGCTGGCCACCGCAACCGCTGCTTCTATGCAAGCGGCGCAACCGACCGACCAAGCGCCAACAAACAACCCAAATACCAAACCGAAGGCAAGCCAAAGCCCATCTGATGGCAAGTCGTCGGCCGGTGCGCGGGCAACGAAAAAATCGACAAAGGCTGCACGGAAAACTGCGGCTAAACGCGCGTCTGGGCCCCGCTCAGCGTAAATTTCACCTTTTGCTTGTGTAGATGCTCATGTTAAATGTCGTTATTTTGGCTGCCGGTCAGGGTAAACGCATGCAGTCTGATTTACCCAAGGTTTTACACCCGATCGCGGGTCAACCGATGCTGACCCATGTGTTGCAAACGGCTTATCGGCTTAAACCCGATCGCATAATGGTTGTCGTAGGCCATGGTGAAGCCGAGATACGCAGTCGCTTCGCCGACGATGTTGGCATTGTCTTTGTGCAACAAAAACAACAGCTGGGCACTGGGCATGCGGTGCAACAAGCGCTGGCAAGCCCCGAAGCTGCCTTGTCTGATGAAGGTGCGACACTTGTTTTATACGGCGACGTGCCATTAATTCAGGCCGATACGTTGCGCAATTTGCTAGACAAACGTGGCACGGGCGTTGCCTTATTAAG
>DATGSD010000275.1:0-3799 GCA_035302965.1 Burkholderiaceae bacterium
CACCGGCCTTACCGTGGGCTATCACAGCGAAAACCTCCATCAGCCTACACCGGCAACAACGTCGTTAGAAAACACTGTCAGGCAAGCCGCCAGCCGTTGGCTCGATGACAAAACGGCCGATCGCTGGGGCAGCGCTGACGCTAACAGCACACAAGCAGCAAACAGCACAGTTCGGCCAAGCGAGGTTCAAATCGTCAATTCGGCCACCGACGTTGACCACCATTTGGCCTGGAATGACTCGGCCAGTTTGCCGGCCGCAGCAGCCATTGCTAACGCCATCCACGATGCTACCGGCGTTCGGCTGCGCCAGCCTCCATTCGAAGGTGAAGCCTTACGCCGACAACTAGGTCGCCAACAAAAACGACGTAAGCGTGGTTGGCTGGCAGGTCTCGGAGCCCTTGCCGCTACCGCTGGCGGCATTATTCTAAGCGCCATGCCTTGGCGCCCGGCAATCGCGCCAGCAGCTTTTATCGACACCAGCATCTACTCAGAAGAAGCCCTTAACCGCGGCCGCCTAGTCGCCATTGCCGGCGACTGCATGGTTTGCCACACGGCCGACTCTGGGCCGACCAACGCCGGTGGGCTTGGCCTTGAAACCCCTTTTGGCACCATTTACAGCACAAACATCACACCCGATAAAGAAACTGGCATTGGTAGCTGGACCTACGCCGCCTTCGAGCGCGCCATGCGTGAAGGTATCCACCAAGATGGCCGCCACCTCTATCCAGCATTCCCCTACACCGCGTTTGCCAAAATTAGCGACGCCGACATGCAAGCGCTTTATGCCTGGCTAATGACCCAAGAGCCGGTTAAGGCACAAGCACCCAAAAACGACCTGCGCTTTCCGTATTCGGTACGCCCATTGCTGGCCGGCTGGAATGCGCTTTTTCATCGCAACACACGCTTCGAGCCCGATCCAGAACAAAGCACACTCTGGAACCGTGGCGCCTACCTGGTTAACGGCATGGGCCATTGTGCCGCCTGCCATTCGCCACGTAATGCTCTGGGCGCCGAAAAGAATAACGGCCTTAACTTTTTGGGCGGTGGGTTTGCAGAAGGCTGGGAAGCCCCTCCCTTAAACGAATTATCAAAAGCCCCGCTGCCCTGGACCGAATCCGACCTATACACCTATTTGCGCACCGGTTTCTCATCTTTGCATGGGGTTGCAGCCGGCCCCATGGCGCCCGTTGTTAAAGGGCTTTCACAGCTGCCCGACTCTGACGTACGTGCCATGGCACATTATCTGGCATCGTTTGCCCCCGACAGTACGGGGCGCAATCTGGCGCTAGAAGCGGCACAACTAGAAGACCGCAGCCGTAACGACGAAAGCACCCAAGTATTACCCGGAGAAAGCTTATTCGATGGTGCCTGCGTTATGTGCCACGATGCCCGCGGCGGCCCGCCCTTGTTTGGCGCGCGGCCATCATTAGCCCTAAACACCAATTTACACAGCGACTTGCCCGACAACGTCATCCAAGTTTTGCTGCACGGCATCGAACAACCTGCCCTCGACAACCTGGGCACCATGCCAGCGTTTGGCGACAGCTTTAACGACGAGCAACTTGCCACCTTGCTGCGTTACATGCGTACCCGCTTTGCTCCCGACAAAGCGCCCTGGCAAAACATCGAAGAAAAAATTCGGCAATACCGCAGCAGCGCCGCCAATCAGCAATAGCGCATCACATGTTAACGACTAGTAAGCTGGCTTTCTTAAAAAAGGTCACGCACCGTAAGCTGCACACGGATGTTTGCGGCATCAAAACCAGCGGGGCAAAAATAGCCAACACCTCTAGTTAATTAAGCAAAAAACTTAGCGTCGCTACGGCAACAACATAGTGTGCTTGGTTTTATTATTGATCAAGCTGCTCAATCGGGATGCTGCTGCTAACCTTATGCACCTCGCTTGCGCCAACCGGCGTCGCCTGGCCGCCCCACTCTGCCCGCACCCAAGTAACAAGGTCGGCAACTTCTTGGTCATTAAGTTGGTGGGCAAACGGCGGCATGGCGTACATGCGCTTATAGCCGGTAAAACGCTCGGTAGGAATGCCGTTTAAGATGACGTCGATGGTGTCGTGAGCGCGATCCATGGCAATAATGGCGTTGCCTTTTAAAGCAGGCGACACATTAGGTACCCCTTCGCCTTGCATCCCATGACAACCAGCACAGGCCGCCATATACACTTTGCGACCGGTTTGCATTTCGGTGGTATCGAGAGCCGCGGCGGCCGGTAAAGGCTTAGGCGCAGATTTAGGCTGCAAAACTTCACCTTTAGCATCGCTAAGTAAATACGTTGCAATGGCCTCGACATCGTTGGCGTCCATGGCATTGGTTGAAAAATGCGTCACCGTATTCATGCCGGCAAAGCTAGTGCCTTGTGGCGCCACACCGGTTTGCAAGTACTGGCTTAGGGTGGCGACATCAAAACCGCGCTGAGCCAACACAGCCGGCGTAATATTCGGCACATCGACACCGTCGATAACACCGCCCTCAAAATGACGATCGAAGTTTGTGCCCATCATAAAATTAAATGGCGTATGGCAGGCTGCACAATGAGCCAAACCTTCGGTTAAATAAGCACCTCTGGTCCAGAGCTCGGACTGCCCATCGCTTAGCGGTGCTGTGCGATCCGGAAAGTTAAAAAGTGTCCAGAAATTCATGAAAGGCCGCACTGGCAAACGAAATACCCCGGTATTAGTTTTATTAGCGACCAGCATGGGTTCAAGGCTCATTAAATACGCATAAATGGCATCGATGTCATCGGGCGTTGTCATGTGCGTAAAGACAAATGGCATCGCCGGATACAGATTACGCTTACCTGGGGCAATGCCGTCACGCAACACACGATGAAAATCTTCGCGGCTGTAATTACCAATGCCGTGTTCTTTATCGGGGCTGATATTGGTTGAGTAGATCGTTCCAAAAGGCGTACTAATAGGTACACCGCCGGCCGCTTGCGGGCCTTTTTCTTGCGAATGGCAACCCAAGCAATCGCCTGCCAGCACCAATTCTCGGCCTTTTTTAACGAGCAACTTTTGCTCGGCCTCGGCCAATGGCTGGCTGGCCTGTGGCGCCACACTAGAGCTACGAAAAACCCCTAGCAGCACCGCCAAAGCCAACAGCACGAATAGGCCAATAAGGAATAAAACAAATCGAGGAAAACGACGACTAGTCATAGCATTTACCTTTAATCGACCACGCAGCCAGGCGTATTTAAGGCCACTTCGCGCACCGCTTCGTAGTAACGCACATAACCGGTGCAACGGCAAATATGGTCTTCTAAGGCCGCACTGATTGCCGTTTCGAGGTTTTCACGCTTAACAGGCTGGCGTTTTAATTGATCAATAAACACCGTGGCACCCGAGACAAAACCCGGTGTGCAATAGCTGCACTGAAAGGCAAAGTTATCGACAAACGCCTGCTGTATGGGGCTTAACGCCTTGACCTGCCCTTTACCGTCGAGCTCGGCATGCCCTTCGATGGTAATGATTTCCTTCCCGTCAAATATATGGGCACCATAAATGCAGGTGCGGGTTTGTTTTTTAGAACCATCTTTAGCCACCTCAATAACCGTACACGCGTGGCAAATCCCCTGGCCACAACCAAAGCGCGTACCCGTTAAATTGACATAGTGCATGCCTATGGTCGATTTTCTTAACCACTATGTCAACCAAAGCGCGTACCCGTTAAATTGACATAGTGGTTAAGAAAATCGACCATAGGCATGCCAACCGGCACATCAAACGGCCCAACTTTTTTGTGGTTGATTGTCAACGACAGAGGTTGTTTTTCTATGCTCATG
>DATGSD010000276.1:0-2798 GCA_035302965.1 Burkholderiaceae bacterium
CCTTGGCAAATATAACCATTAACCTTGCCATCATGCATCAACTCGAACACTTGCATCATGTCGTAGGGCTTATCAAGCTTAGGCAGATAATCGTAGGCCCAGTTATTACCTTCATGAGCCGCATCACCCCACCACGCTTTCATCAGGCTGACATGAAACTTTTTATAGTTTTGCCAATAACTCATTTGGTTACGGCGCAACGGCTTCAGTGCCCGCTGCTCGATATAACCGTCAAAGCTTTGTTCGTCTTGCCCAGGCAAGGTTAAATAACCTGGTAAAAGATTGGTCATCAAGCCCAAGTCGGTTAGGCCCTGAATATTTGAGTGGCCACGCAAAGCGTTCATACCCCCGCCCGACACACCAATATTGCCCAAAAGCAATTGCATCATGGCGCCAGTACGAATAATTTGCGATCCGGTTGTGTGCTGGGTCCAGCCTAAAGCGTACATAACCGTAGCTGCCCTATCGGGGGTTGCCGTTGATGCCAACCACTCGCAAACTTGCTGAAACTTATCGATTGGCGTTCCGCAAACGCGATGCACCATTTCAGGCGTATAGCTTGAGTAATGTTTTTTAAGTAATTGATAAACACAACGCGGATGACGTAATGAAGGATCGGTGCGAACATAACCGTCTTCATCGAGCTCGTAATCCCAACTGGCTTTGTTGTAATGACGACTTGATGGGTCGTACCCCGAATAAAGCCCGTCTTCGAACGAGAAATCGTCACGCACGATGAAAGAAAAATCGGTGTAATTTTTTACGTACTCGTGCTGAACCTTGTCGTTTTCAAGTAGGTAGCGAATAACGCCGCCTAAAAACACAATATCGGTACCAACACGAATGGGCGCGTATAAATCGGCGACTGACGCCGAACGATTAAAACGCGGGTCGACCACAATAAGCTTGGCCTTGTTTTTAGCCTTTGCTTCGGTAACCCATTTAAAACCACATGGGTGCGCTTCTGCAGCATTACCACCCATAATTAAGACAATATTGGCGTTTTTAATATCAACCCAATGGTTTGTCATGGCGCCACGGCCAAACGTCGGGGCAAGACCTGCCACCGTCGGGCCGTGTCAGACACGTGCTTGGTTATCAAAACCTAGCATACCCGTGCTACGAATTACCTTGTGGGTAACGTAACCCACTTCGTTACTGCTGGCCGAAGCCGCCAACATGCCAGTTGTGAGCCAACGATTAACTAATTTGCCGTCGTCGCTGCGTCGAACAAAGTTTTCGTCGCGGTCGTCTTTGAGCAATTTAGCAATACGATTGAATGCGTCATCCCAAGAGATGCGTTCCCATTTGTCGGAACCGGGGGCGCGGTACTCGGGGTATTTAAGCCGGTTATCGCTATGGATGAAGTCGACTAAGCCAGCCCCTTTTGGGCACAGCGTGCCACGGTTAACCGGGTGGTCGGGGTCGCCTTCGATGTGAACAATACTGGTGATGACGTTTTTGGCCTTGTCTCCGAGGCCATACATGAGAATGCCGCAAGCTACAGAACAGTAAGGGCAGGTGCTGCGTGTTTCGGTCATGCGAGTAAGCTTATACTCGCGAACTTCGGCTAACGCAGGACTGGGCGCGGCGCCCAGTAGTGCCAAGCTAGAAGCACCTAGCGAGGCCCCTGTTACCTTGAAGAATTGACGCCGGCTCATGTTATGCATGGAGCTGCTCCTTCTTTCGTTATTGAACAGGACTTCATGGGCGTATCACTACGCACTAGCCACTAGTATATGCCTCGCAACACGACAAGACCAGAGTTTTATTTGTTGTCCTGCAGCATTATCGGTGCGTTTTAACAGCCAGAAACTAGTCGAGGCGCGCTTCAATTCGCAACGCTGTGCGGCGCAATTCTTCGATAATTTTCTTGGGGCGAACTTCGGGCGTTGTGTCATCTAGTAAAGCACTAAAGCTACCTAACACCTCGTTTGCACTACGAATCGCGACCGACCAACCCATAACGCCTTGATCAACCGCGCCGTGGGTATAAGCAAAACCTTGTTGCCGAATAGGCGTTAACGATCGATACAAGTTAGCCGCATCGAGTGGCAGGCCCGCCGCTTCTATCGCTAAAGCGTCGGCTGCAATGCGTTCGTTAAGCTGCGCCTGGCTTAAATTAGCCAAAATAACAACGGCCGGTGAACCTTGATACAACGGCATGACACGCCCACGCTCGTAACTAAACATCGCAGGGCCATAACGCCCAATGGCTTGCGCTACCGACATGACCGCGCCATCGACATGGCGAGCCAGCAACACCGTTGCGCCCGTTTGGCGCGACAACTGCTGCATCAGTTCGCGCGAAGCACTAATTAATGGGTCGTGTTCACGCACTAAACGATCAAGCCGTATTAACGCCGGCCCTAAAACATAGCTTCCCGGCGCATCGCCAACTAAAAAACCTACTTCTTTTAATTCTTGAATATAGCGATACGCCGTTGCTTGTGAAACTTGAAGCTGCTTAACAATGTCGGCAGCCGTTAAATACTTACGGCTGTCTGAAAATAAACTTAGAACGCGCAATACTTTGCTAGTTTTGTTCACTGTGTTCTCTGGAAATGGGTGCTACCTGCAGCGGTAATTTCACAAAAACTCTCAAATAATGAGAATAACAATTGTCGCAGCTAGCGTGAAGTTCTACTCTCAAACAACTAAACGCTTTCTTAAGTAAGCCAACATTTTTTGTATTGAGATTAGCTGTCATGCAATTTTATTTAAATGGTTTTAAACCAGGTAACCCCTTTATTGCGGATGCCCCTGAAACACTCACTCCTCACAGCGCTGAACTGCCT
>DATGSD010000277.1:0-4637 GCA_035302965.1 Burkholderiaceae bacterium
TGCCTAATGGCGATCGCTTTTTAGTGCTTAACCAAGGTTATCGTTACGATCTTAAGCCCGATGAAACCGAGTTTCGATTGTTCGACTTCGAAAACTACGGTTTTCGTTTAGAAAGCAAAGCACAAGATACCTCGGGCGAGGCCATTTCGCGCTTGGCCGAACGCATGCTCAAGGCGCGGCCAACGCTTCGCTTACTCGAAGATGAAAGCAATAGCGCAGCAGCACAGTTAATGTGGCGCCTAGCCTTGCCCTTGGCTGCGTTAAATCTGGCTCTGTTGGCTTTACCCTTGGCGGCCGTCAACCCGCGTCTTGGTCGTTCGGGTGATATTCTTATCGCTGGTTTAGTGGGCCTGCTTTACATGAACTTAATTAACCTATCGCGTGGCTGGATTAGCCAAGGCAAGCTTTCATTTGGGCTAGGGGTGTGGCTGGTACATGCCTTATTTTTGGCCTTAATGGCGTTTATGATGTGGCAAAAGCTGCGCGTGCGGGCACCACGTTCGTCGCCACCCGCAAGTAAGGCTTCTTGAAAGGCATAACGTCTTATTGCTCACCGTTATATTCTTTTATGTAATCGCTTAAAATTGCATAAGTAAATAGCTTTTTGTTATTAGCGGCGCCATTCTTATGCATTAAAATGGTTTTATTTTAGCGGTTAAATTATGAATCTTCAGCAGTTTCGTTATGTGCGAGAAGCTATACGGCGCGACTTTAACCTCACCGAAGTTGCGAAAGCTCTCTTTACGTCACAACCCGGTGTGTCTAAGGCAATTCTCGAGCTCGAAGACGAGCTCGGTATTACCATTTTCGAGCGCCACGGGCGGCGCCTAAAAGGGTTAACGAAACCCGGTGCGGTTGTTGCACAAGTTATCGACCAAATCATGCGCGAAGTCGATAACTTAAAAAAGGTTAGCGATAATTTTGCTAAGCGCGATGAAGGCGGCTTAGTTATTGGTTGTACGCACGCACAAGCGCGTTATATTTTGCCGCGAGTTATTCCCGATTTTCGCAGGCGCTTCCCAAAAGTACGTTTATCGTTGGCAGAGGGCAACCCCGTTACCCTCGCCAATATGTTGCTGCAAGACCAAGCTGATATTGCAATTGCAACCGAAACCTTAGCCCATACCCCAGGTTTAGCGGCGCTGCCCATGTATTCTTGGCGTCATGTTGTGGTAATGCGGCCCGACCATCCTTTGGGCGAGCTTAAAGCTTCTGACCCCGAGGCACTAACCCTAGAAAAACTCGCTTGCTACCCAATTATTACTTATGACCATCAGTTTTCCGGACGTCGAATAATTGATGAAGTCTTTGAAAGCGCGGCTATCGCACCCGATATTGTTTTAGAAGCCATCGATGCCGATGTTATAAAAACTTATGTTGATGTGGGTTTAGGTATCGGCATTATCGCCGGAATGGCCTTCGACCCACGTCGCGATAATGGTTTAATCGGCATTCCGGCAGGGCATTTGTTTGGCACTCATGTTACGCGGGTCGCGATGAAGTCGGGTGTCTTTTTGCGCGACTATGTATACGATTTACTTGAAATGCTCTCGCCCGAGCTAACTCGTCATGTCGTCGATGGTGCTCTCGATGGCAGCACCGATTCGTCGAGTTTACCGGCGCGTATAATTGGGTCTGTCTTATAAACCCAATGGATCTTTACTGATGACTACTTTAGTATCAGATGGTCAACACAAATCAGGCGCGTCGGTACAAACAGAAAGACGCAAGAATAACAGCCAAGAAAAGCCTTTAAACGGCATGCCACAAGAAGGTTGGCGCCAGTTAAAACAGTTATCGCGCACTTCAGTTGTCGATACTTTTAGCCGCCGCCAACATTCAAACGATTTTATCTTTGCAAGGGCCAGTTATTTTCGTAACCGGGTCTTAATTATTGGGCTTATTTTGTTGGTTTTATCGCCCTTGTGGGCGGTGTTCGACTTTTTGGTTTTGCCACCTGAAGGGCGCTCGGTAGTAATTACGGCCCGTATTTTTCTTTTCTTAGGGCTTTTGGCTACCGTTGTTTTAGCTTACCGTGGGCGTCAACAACCACAAGCCATTCATTTCGCAACAGCTAGCTTATTGCTGCTACCAATTATTTTTTATCTAGCTGTGGTGCTGGCAACACCCCTAGAAAACCCACTTGCTTTATTGGGTTACGACTTTATCCCCTATATGCTAACGGCAATGTTAGCTATTTTTCCGCTAACATTACTCGAGGGTTTGCTACTGGGTTTAATTTTTTGGCTCTCCGAGCTGTTTGCGTTAAGCTTTGGGGGCGTTGTTTTAAGCGCAAGCGGTTTGCAAGCCCTGTGGCTATTGGCCGCCATTTTATGCATTACCTTAACAGCTAGTTATTTTCACTTAGGGCTTTTGCTGCGTTTATATCGCGAAGCAACCCATGACGCCTTAACCGGCTTACTTAATCGGCGTGCTTTTATGGAAGCGTCACAGCGCGCTTTTGTATCGTCTAAACAGTCAGTAGCAGTGCTTATGCTCGATTTAGACCATTTTAAACGCTTAAACGATACACATGGTCACTCGGTAGGCGACACGGTTTTACAAGAATTTGCCAAACTTCTAAGGCAGCATAGCCGGCTTACTGATACAGCAGCGCGATACGGCGGCGAAGAATTTGCCATGGTCTTGCTCGATGTCTCACTCGACGACGCCCTAGCTATAGCCGAAAGAATCCGGCTTGCCACCGAGCAAATGGTCGTTCACGACCACGAGGGCCAAGCGGTACGAGTTACGGTTAGCATTGGCGCTACGCTATTACGTTCAAACGAGACTTTTTCTCAAGGCTTGCGACGTGCCGATGAAGGGCTTTATGAAGCCAAAAAGCGCTCGCGTAATTGTGTAGTTGGCGTTTAGTTTTTGTTAATTTGGCCAGTTTATTGCACTAGCTAGTTAATTACTTGAGGCAATTAAGGTGTCGATGCTGGTGGCGTTAGGTAAACGGCGCGCGCCGTTGTAGCGCTTTTTCCAGTAAGCAATGTCCATGCTTTCGATGCGTACAACCGAGCCACTGCGTGGCGAATGGACAAATTTTTTGTCGCCTAAGTAAATACCAACGTGCGAAAAGCGATGGCCACGTGTATTAAAAAAGACGAGGTCGCCTTTTTTAAGTTCGGTACGCTTTACTGGTGTGCCTTGACGTGCCATTTGCGCCGAACTACGAGGCAATTTTAAACCCAACGATTTTTCGGCAGCATAACGGACTAAACCACTGCAATCGAAGCCCGTATTTGGGCTGCCACCACCAAATTTGTATTTAATACCAAGTTGTTGCAAGGCGGTGGTAGCAAGGCTGTCGTCGGGAATTTGATTGAAAGGGTAGTTGCGATCGAGCGAACTAACCTTTGCCCCCAAATAGGCCCCTAAAGGGTCGGCACGGGTTTGTGATAAATGTTGGTTGCGTGCGTTTTGGGCTTGTGTTGTTGAGCTAGGGTTACTTGCACAGCCACTTAATACAAGTGTGCCAATAACCAAGCAAAATTGAAGGGAAGACCATAGGTTGTTGTTATTTCTGGCAAGCATGGGGTAAGGGCTAAGCGCAATGTTTGGCAAAAAGGGCAGCAATAAGTAGGCATTTAATTGCGGTTGCCAAGCCACCCCACTTCGAGAGACAACAAGACCGGACTAAGTGTATCCGATCGTGTTTGAAGGGTAAAGCTTGGCAAGCGCCGGCTAACTATAAGCCGTTATAGACAGGACCTTCGCCACCCTGTGGGGCAACCCAAACAATATTTTGGGTTGGATCTTTAATATCACAGGTTTTACAGTGCACGCAGTTTTGCGCGTTAATTTGTAATTGATCGTTGCCGGCGTCGTCTTTAACGAACTCGTAAACACCAGCTGGGCAATAACGGGCTTCGGGCCCACCATACTTGGCCAGATTGACATTAACCGGGATGCTGGGGTCTTTAAGTGTCAGGTGGATAGGCTCGTCTTCTTCGTGGTTGGTGTTAGAGATAAACACCGAGCTGGCACGATCGAAAGTAAGCTTGCCGTCGGGTTTTGGATAGTCGATACGAGCACACTGGCTAGCAGGCTGTAGATATTCGTGGTCGGGTTTGTTAGTACGCAACGACCAGGGCATTTTGCCGCGAAACAATAATTGCTCGATTCCGGTCATTAGCGTGCCAACTGTGCGGCCTTTTTTAAACCACTGTTTAAAGTTCCGTGACTGGTTAAGCTCGTCGTGTAACCACGATTGCTCGAAGGCTGTGTTAAAGCTGCTTAGTTCGTCGCGTTGACGATCGGAGGCCAAGGCGCCGTAGATAGCTTCGGCGGCTAATGCGCCACTTTTAATAGCTGAATGGCTGCCTTTGATTCGGGCGGCATTTAGAAAGCCAGCTTCGCAGCCAACCATGACACCACCCGGGAAAACCGTTTTGGGCAGAGAAAGTAGGCCGCCGGCTGTTAGTGAGCGAGCACCGTAAGCAAGCCGTTTTCCGCCTTCAAAAGTGGGGCGAATGGCTGGATGGGTTTTAAAGCGCTGAAACTCGTCGAAGGGAGAGAGCCACGGATTAGCATAATCGAGCCCGACAACCAGGCCGACGGCAACGAGGTTGTCGTCGAGATGGTACAGAAATGATCCGCCGTAAGTGTCGGAATCGAGTGGCCAACCCGCC
>DATGSD010000278.1:0-19085 GCA_035302965.1 Burkholderiaceae bacterium
TGCGCTTTATTAAACCTCAAGCTGCCGATACCAACTCCGACACCAACCCAGACACAAGCCGCGGCACTAGCGCCGACACCAATCTTGGCACCAATCCCGACACCAGCCGCGACACCAGCACAGGCACCAACTCCAACCCCTAACCGCAACTAGGGCATAAGCAACAGTTAAGCCCAAAACTTAAAATTTATGGAAAATCTAGATCTTAAAGTTTTACGAACGCTTTTACAGTGGCGCCAAGCCGGACGGCACGCTTTATTGGCCACGGTTGTACGTACTTGGGGCTCATCGCCGCGGCCAATCGGGTCAATTATGGCCTTATGCGACGATGGCCAGGTTGTTGGTTCGGTTTCTGGTGGTTGTATCGAAGACGACCTTATCTATCGGTATTCGCAGCTTTACCAGGCTGGCGAAATGCCGCAAGGGGCGCCCGAGTTTGTTCGCTACGGCATTAAGGCCGACGAAGCGCATCGCTTTGGCTTGCCTTGCGGCGGTACGCTCGAGTTGGTGCTCGAGTTCGACCCCGAGGTAAAACAGTTGGCGCAATTAGTAACGGCTTTACAGGGTGGCAAATTAATACAGCGCAAGCTCGACTTGGCGAGCGGCCAAGTCGACTTACTCGAAACCGACACCCCTAGCCAACTCGAAATTGACCAAACCCAAGTCTGTAACACGTTTGGACCCGAATATCGTTTACTATTAATCGGAGCAGGCCAGTTAGCCGAATATTTAGCCACCATGGCCCTGTTTAATGGCTTTGCCGTTACGGTTTGCGACCCTCGCGAAGAATACAGCCGTGGTTGGTCAGTTGCTGGGGTTAGCCTTACTACCGATATGCCCGACGATGTTGTGCGTCAATTTAACGCCAACCAGCGCAGCGGCATCATCACCCTTACACACGACCCAAAGCTCGACGACCTTGCCTTAATCGAAGCCCTCGAAACTCCGGCTTTTTATATCGGAGCCATTGGTTCGCGCAGCAATAATGCCTTGCGCCGCCAACGCCTAATCGAGTATTTTGATCAAACTCCGCAATCGTTAAAGCGCTTGCGCGGCCCCGTAGGCCTGTTTATTGGAAGTAAAACCCCCTCCGAAATTGCCGTTAGTATCATGGCTGAATTATTGGCGGTAAAAAATGGTGTAACGCTTTCACCCGAAATGGATGTCGAGACCGCCAAAAACACCCTAGGCATCCCGCATGCCGAAACGGCTTAATGCCTTGTCGTAGCAAGTAACACTTAGTTTTTGGGGTGGGGCTAAGAGACAAGTACTTGCTCCGTGCACGTTAACAAGAGCGCTACCGTTATAAAGCCCAATTTGCTTGGTGCTATTTACCCTGGAGACACAAATGACAATTGGCGAAATAATTGTTGTTGCTATGTTGGTCGCAGGTTTGGCGCTTTCTTTGGCGTTATTTTCATGGCTGCGCCGTTTAATTAAAGACGGCAAATAAACAATAGCGGTTAAACGCCAGCAAACACAGCGGCCTAGGCCTTCGCAGCGTGTTGCGAGAGCCTAGGCCGTGTAATGCTTAAAACAAGAAGAAGGTGGCAGCAATTAGGGTTGGGATGGCCGCCGAAGCTAATAAATAAATAGGCGATATTGCGCCATCGGGGAAGTGGTTTTTTAACAATGAAAAACCAGCTGGGTTTGGCGCGTTAGCAATAACGGTTAAGCCACCGCCAGTAACGGCACCAGCAACCAGCATATAACGCCAGATATCGCTTGTGCCTTCTACTAGCGACCCTAAATAGGTAAGCGCCGCGTTATCGGTAATAGCGGTTAGGGCGGTGGCTCCCCAAAATAAAATAGTTGGTGAAAGCCCACCTAATAAGTCTTGTAGCCACCATTTTTGTAAGCCCCCTAAAATAACTAAGCCGGCCAAGAAGAAACCGACCATAAGGCCTTCGCGAATTAATAAAACGTTTTGGAACCGCTTATAAGCGTGGGCATAGCCAATAAACATCATTAAAACGCCTAAAAATACAAATGGGTGGTGAGAACTTAAAACAATGGCTAGTAAAAAACCCACGTGTAAAACCATAACAGGCCAAGGTACTTGCTTAACACTGGTATTGCCTAAAGGCTTATTGCCGTTTTCGGCGTTTTCTTGCGCTTGAGGCGCACCACGACCAATAACCCCTTCCAACAAATAGGGTCGGCAAATAACCGTTAAGATGGCCGCATTTAAAATGACGGCAATGGCGGCACGCCAGCCAAAGTGGGTTGCCATGTAGGCGGTATCCCAACCAAAGGTTTGCGCCACCATCAAGACGGGCGGCGCAGCATACGCGGTTAAAACGCCACCAATAGAAATATTGACAAACAAAACGCCTAGCGTCATGTACTTAAAACCGGCCTGGCCAGGCTTGTAGAAGTAATTGTCGCGCAGCAGCAAAGCCGCTAAAGTCATGGCGGCAGGTTCAGTAATAAACGAACCAGCCAGTGGCACAAAGGCCATGGTGACAAAAAACTTTGATAACGGTTTAGGCAATGGCATGGCGCGTGCCAATATTTGCACGATGTGGCTAACCAGCTCGAGAATGGGTCGGCTAGCCGCAACCACCATAATGGCAAAAACAAAAGCGGGCTCGGTAAAGTCGCGCGAATCGAGATAAGCAATGGCGTCGGAGGGGCTAACCAAAAGCCCAAACACCACCAGTAAAACAAAAGCCCAAACACCAAATACGGCTTCGACTTCGGCCAACATATGCCACAAGCCAGCGTGGGGACCACGGCGATTGGCTAAGCGCGCAAAAAAGGGTACCGAAAACGTATGCGTAATGGCTATGGCAAATAAAATCGTAGAGACTATTTCGATGAGTGAGGGCATGAAAAACCTGTTATGGGTTGTTGTCGGTATCGGGCAAAAGGCACTTGCTTATGGCTGAAGGTTGCCGCTGAAGAGAGGTTTGCATAGACAGCAAGGTGGTGACATAAACTGCGTAATAATTTTTAAAACAAAGTGCCTGCAAACGAGGCAATTATTAATAAAACTCCTACCTGCATATTGGCTCGAAAAAGCATAAAGCTTTTTTCGGGTCGCTCGATGCTAAAAGTGGCAATTTGCCAAATAAAATGCAGGCCAATAAGCGCCATAACCGCGTAATAGCCCCAATGCAGTGTAAGACCAACACCGGCTAATACCCAAAGCAGCCATGTGGCGATATAAACAATACCTAGCCAAAACTTACCTTGCGAGCCAAAGCGCATAGCGGCCGATTTAACCCCTAATTTGAGGTCGTCTTGTAAATCGACGTAGGCGTACATGGTGTCGTAACCCACTTGCCACAAAACAACCCCTAGCCACATGGTAATGCCTGCAAGAGGAATATAGTTTTGGGTATCAGACCACGCCATCAACATTCCCCAATTAAAGCCGATGCCTAAAACCACTTGTGGCCAATAGGTAAAGCGCTTACACAAAGGGTAAATAGTGATGATGGGTAATAAAGCGACCGCCATCCAGCGGCTGTAGGGGTTGATAGCTAGCAATAAAAGCGCCGCAACTACTAATTGGCCAAATAAAAACAATAAAGCCTTGGTTAGCGTAATTTGCCCGCTAGTTAAAGGCCGAAAGCGGGTGCGTTCAACTTTTTTGTCGATATCGCGATCGAAAATATCGTTAATAGTGCAGCCAATGCCGCGCAACAATAAGGCACCTAGCGAGAAAATAAACAAGCGCCAGAAGGTGGGCCAGCCACCGGCTGCTTGTACCAAAGCGGCTAAGCAGGGCAGCAAGGTTAACCAGGTGCCAACAGGGCGGTCGAGTCGGGCAAGCCTTGCATACGGCCCCCAACTAGCCGGTAAATAGCGAGCCACCCAATCGTCGGGGCGCATATCCGACAAATCGGGCCGATCAGGCTTAGGGTTATGGGTGTTAGACGGTTTTGACAGCATAAAAGCGCGGCTGATTTAGCCATTAAACGCAAGGCAAGATATCGTGATACTAATACGAAGAGGTGATCTTGGGCAAAAAAGGCTAAAATCGGGGGTTATTTGGTTAAAAATTTTGTTCGATAAGGTTCTATCCCAGGATTAGTATCGTGCCTATTTATGTTTATAAGTGTAGTGCTTGCGAGCACACCGAAGATGTTTTACAAAAAATGTCCGACCCTGTTTTAACGGTTTGCCCAAAGTGTCAGCAAGAAACCTATGTTAAGCAGGTTACCGCTGCTGGCTTTCAGTTAAAAGGTACTGGGTGGTACGTTACCGATTTCCGCGACGGTGGTAGCAATACCGCTGCTGCGCAAGCAGCGTCTACCGACCAAGCGTCCTCTAGCACCTCGTCAACCAGCAGTTCAGACGCTTCTTAACTGCCTCTTTAACTGGGTTTTAGGGTTTAGTACTAAACTAGCATGCGTAACCTCAAGCGCTACTTCATAACTGGCTTACTCATTTGGGTGCCACTAGTTATTACCATTTGGGTAGTCGTCCTTTTGGTTACTACGCTCGAAAGCGTTGTACCGGCGTTTCTGTCGCCACAGGCTTTGTTTGGCTTCAGCGTTCCGGGTTTTCGGGTGCTATTAGTTGTGCTGGTTTTACTGCTTACCGGGGTGTTGGGGGCTAATTTTATTGGCCGTGCCTTCCTCGAGCGTTGGGAGCGTCTTTTGGGTCGCATCCCCTTGGTTCGCACCATTTACACCTCAGTAAAACAAGTTAGCGACACGGTCTTATCGCCACAAGGCCAGGCCTTTCGCCAGGCTGTTTTGGTACAGTTTCCTCATCAGGGGGCCTGGACAGTTGCCTTTTTAACGGGTGCGCCTAGTGGCGAAATTGCCGATTATCTGCAAGACGATTACGTTAGCGTGTATGTGCCAACTACCCCCAACCCAACCTCGGGCTATTTCTTAATGGTGCCGCGCCGCGACGTTAAAAAACTCAATATATCGGTCGATGCAGCACTTAAATACGTTGTGTCGATGGGGGTTGTCGCACCGCCGCCACAAGTTTCTATAGCCGCAGCAGAAGCTGTGTCATCTACCGTCACGGCGCCTACGGCCAATAATGGGCAGCCTTCTGATCGTGACGCTTAGGCCACAAATTTACGGAGTATTTCCCTCATGCGCACTTGCTACACCGGCGAGATTAACCGAAGCCACCTCGACCAAACCGTAACCTTGGTGGGGTGGGTACATCGGCGTCGCGACCACGGTGGGGTTATTTTTATCGATTTGCGTGATCGCACTGGCTTGGCGCAAATTGTTGTCGACCCCGACAATGCCAAAGCGTTCGAGATTGCCGAGCGCATTCGCAACGAGTTCTGTATTCGTGTACAAGGTCGGGTGCGTTTGCGGCCCGAGGGCACGGTTAACCCCTCTTTAGCCTCTGGCGAGGTCGAAGTCGTGTGCGACGAAATCAGCATCTACAACGCGTCGCGTACGCCGCCGTTTATGCTCGACGACGATAATCTCTCCGAAACCACGCGTTTAACGCATCGGGTGCTCGACTTGCGTCGCCCGCAAATGCAAAAAAACCTCATGTTGCGCCACCAGGTAACGACCTGTGTGCGCCAATTTTTAAACGAGCAGGGCTTTATCGACATCGAAACGCCCATGCTAACGCGCAGCACCCCCGAAGGCGCACGCGACTATCTCGTGCCTTCACGTGTCAATCCAGGCGAATTCTTCGCACTGCCCCAGTCGCCACAGCTATTTAAACAAATGTTAATGGTGGCGGGTTTCGATCGCTACTACCAAATTACCAAGTGTTTTCGCGACGAAGACCTCCGAGCCGATCGTCAGCCCGAATTTACGCAAATCGATTGCGAGCTCTCTTTTCTCGACGAAGAGCAAATTCGTGCCCTTTCCGAAAAAATGCTCGCCGAAGTCTTTAATAAGGTTCTCGACGTTCAGTTGCCCAAGCCGTTCCCAACCATGACCTGGGCCGAAGCCATGAAGCGTTACGGCTCCGACAAACCCGACTTACGCGTCAAACTCGAATTCACCGATATTTCCGACTTAATGCAAGACGTGGCCTTTAAGGTGTTTTCTGGGCCTGCTAACGATCCTGCAAGCCGTGTCGTAGCACTGCGTGTGCCTGGCGGTGGCGAAATGCCACGCAGCGAAATCGATGCCTATACCAAATTTGTTGGTATTTATGGGGCCAAAGGCCTGGCCTATATCAAAGTTAACGACGTCACCGACGTTCCGGGCGGTTTGCAATCGCCCATTGTTAAAAACATCCACGATCAGGCCTTGCAAGGCTTGCTCGAGCGCACGGGCGCCCAAAATGGCGACTTAATCTTCTTTGGTGCCGATAAGATCAACATCGTCAACGACGCCATGGGCGCCTTACGGGTCAAAATTGGTCACAGCCAGCTTGGCAAACAAAACAACCTCTTCCAAGAGGGCTGGATGCCGCTGTGGGTAATCGATTTTCCCATGTTCGAATACGATGCCGACGAAGGGCGTTACCACGCCGCCCATCATCCTTTTACTAGCCCCAAAGACGGTCACGAGGGCTTACTCGATACCGACCCACGCAAAGTTTTAGCTAAAGCCTACGATATCGTTTTAAATGGTTGGGAAATCGGTGGCGGCTCTATTCGCATCCATCGTGCCGAAATTCAAGCTAAAGTATTCGAAGCCTTGGGTATCGATGCTAACGAGGCTCAAGAAAAATTCGGCTTCTTACTCGATGCCCTACAGTATGGGGCACCACCGCATGGCGGTGTGGCGTTTGGTCTCGATCGTCTTGTAACGCTCATGGCCGGCGCTGACTCTATTCGCGATGTCATCGCGTTTCCAAAAACTCAGCGCGCGCAAGACTTGCTAACTCACGCGCCATCTGCGGTTGATGAGCAGCAATTGCGCGAGCTTCACATCCGTTTACGCAAAATCGAAGCGGAGCCAACACAGGGGTAAATGTTTTGTCTATCGTTCGGGTAGTCAGCTATAACATTCACAAAGGGCGCTCTGCAGTGGGCGCCCGCGAATCCTTATCCGATTTGCGGCTTGGTTTGCACAACCTGCGCCCCGATCTCTTACTTCTACAAGAAGTTCAAGGGCGTAACGAGCGCGATTACGCCTTACACGCACAGCACGAATCGTTAGCGGCGGCGCTCGACATGGAAGCGTGCTACGGCTGCAATGCCATACGCACACAAACCGACCATGGCAATGCCTTATTGTCGCGATTTTCAATTCTCGATTTCGAGAACGAAGACATCTCCGACCATATGCTCGAGCAGCGTGGCTTATTACATGCCACCATCGACATTAACGGCACGCCAGTACATTGCATCGTAGTGCACTTAGGTTTATTTGCTGGGGGGCGTTCACGACAAGTTAACGCCTTGGTTACTCGCATCAAACGCCTTGTGCCCGACGATGCCCCATTAATTATTGGGGGCGACTTCAACGATTGGACCAACCGCTTAGCGCCCTTATTTGTCGAGCAGCTTGGCCTTTACGAAGTTTTTGCGTTATCGCCAAAAGGCCTTGACGATTCCCACCTCGAGTTGCGCGAATCGGTACGTCGCTTCGGTCAAAGCCTGTTGGGCAAAACGTCGCAAGCTGCGGTATCTAGCCGTATCCAACAATTGGGTGTAGGCGGTTTAGCCCGTGCCACCCCACCACCCCGAACCTTTCCATCGGCCTTCCCGTGGCTGCGTCTCGATCGCATCTACCAGCGCGGCTTTGCTGTTCGTAGTGCCAAAGTCTTGCAAGGCCAGCCATGGCGCCAGCTATCCGATCATGCACCCATTCTCACCGAACTCGAACTCCCGTAGGTGCTAGCCAAGAACAACAGTAAGCGATTATTATCAGCGCCAGGCCGGTGCTGATAATTAGCCCTGCCCCGTCACAAATTTTATTTGGAGCCTAAGCGAAATGAAGTCACAGCCAGACCGTCAATTTCACGTACGCAAAGTAGCAGTATGCGGCGCCGGAGTCATGGGCGCACAAATTGCTGCCCACTGCGCCAACGCCGGTGTTCCTGTTGTGCTATACGATTTAGCCGCTAACGAAGAGCCAAAAAACGCCGTGGCCGCCCAAGCCATCGCTAACCTAAAAAAAGCGCGCCCGGCACCATTTGGCGACAATAAGTTGGCCAAGCTTATAACACCCGCGAGCTACGATGACGACCTTCATCTCTTAGGCGAATGCGACTTAATCATCGAAGCCATTGCCGAGCGCCTCGATTGGAAACTCGACCTTTACAAAAAGCTAGCACCCGCCATCAAACCGGGCGCCATCATCGCTAGCAACACCTCGGGCCTATCAATTAACAAACTGGCTCAATCGCTGCCCGAATCGCTACGCAGCCATTTTTGTGGCGTACACTTTTTTAACCCGCCGCGCTACATGGCTCTGGTCGAATTAATTCCGGCTAACACCACCCAACCCCAACTGCTCGACAACCTCGAAACCTTTTTAGTTTCGCGCCTGGGCAAAGGCGTGGTACGCGCAAAAGACACGCCCAACTTCATTGGTAACCGCATTGGTATTTTTGGCATGCTTGCCGTCTACCACCAAGCGAAAAAATTTGGCCTAAGCTACGAGCTCGTCGACGACCTCACTGGCGTTCGTTTAGGCCGAGCTCGCTCAGGTACCTATCGTACAGCCGACGTCGTAGGCCTCGACACCATGGAGCACGTGGTTCGCACCATGCGCGACGGCCTTACAAACGACCCCTTCCATCAATACTTCCACCTGCCTGACGAAGTTGCCACGCTAATTGCCAATGGCTCTTTAGGCCAAAAATCGGGTGCCGGCTTCTTCCGCCGCGATGGTAAAGCCATCTTGCGCTTCGACGCGGCAACAGGCGACTACGTCGCCGCCGACAACCGCATCGACGAATCGGTAGCCGCCATTTTGGCCGAACGCGACCCCGCTAAACGCCTAGCCGCCCTCCGAGCCTCATCCCATCCTCAAGCCCAATTCGTTTGGGCTGTTTTGCGCGACTTCTTCCATTACAGCGCCGTGCATCTGGCCGACATCGCCGACACCGCTCGGCAAGTTGACCAAGTACTCGTCTGGGGCTTTGCCCACAAACAAGGCCCATTTGAAGTCTGGCAATCGGCTGGCTGGCAACAAGTTGCCCAATGGATTAGCGAAGACATCGCCCAGGGCAAAGCCCTTTGCGACACACCACTTCCCGACTGGGTCACACAAGGGCCAGTACACGACAACCAAGGCGTACAAACTGCTGACGGTTCATGGAACCCAAGCACCCAGCGCTTCGAACCACGCAGCCAACTGCCCGTTTATCAGCGTCAACTGGCGCCAGCCTTGGTTTATGGCGAACAACCCAGCCTCTCCAAAACCGTTGTTTTCGAAGACGACGCTCTACAGTGCTGGACCTTGTCCGAACCAAACAACGACGTTTTAATTGCCTCGTTAAAAACCAGCGGCCCCGCATTAACCGAGCAAGCCATAGATAGCCTGCACTACGCCCTCGAACAAGCTGAAAGCCACTACAGCGCCCTTGTTATTGGACAACTTCGAGGGCCATTTTCTTCTGGCGCCGACTTAAAAACCCTGTTTGCCACCTTCGAAGAACAAGGGCCTGACGCCGTAAACAATCAGTTAATCCGCTTACAAAACCTCACGCAAAGCATTTACTACGCGCAAATTCCGGTCGTCGCAGCCATCGACGGCCTAGCGCTGGGCGCTGCTTGCGAACTTGCACAACACTGTGCCTCACGCGTCGCCACATTCGAATCTTATCTAGGCTTTACCGATGCCAACGTCGGCCTCAGCCCAGCTGCAGGTGGCCTAACCCTAATCGCCCGGCGCGCTGCGACGCAGCAAAGCCGTTTGGCCCCACAAGCGCCTCTATACGCCTTCTTCGAAGAACCCGCCGTTGCCATGTTTACCGCACAAACGAGTGGCTCTGCCCTTGAAGCTCAGCGCCTTGGCTTTTTGCGCCAACATGACAACATCGTCATGAACCGCCACGAACTCATGTACGTCGCCATCCACCAAGCACGTGCCCTAGCAGAAACCGGCTGGCGCCCCCGAGTCTCTCTACCCATCGCCGTAGCCGGCAAAACCGCCTACCAAAAAATCATCCACTGGGCCGAAAAATTTCACGAAAGCGGCAAATTCTCTGACTACGACGTCGAAATCGCCCAAACCATCACCCACGCCCTCTGTGCAGCCGACCACGACGCTGGCGAACTAATCGACGAAGCCCAAATGCTAGAACAAGAACGCAAAGCCTTCCTAAGCTTGCTCGACACCGCAAAAGCCCAAGAACGCCTGCAAAGCTACGTCACCACCGGAAAACCCGTTAAAAACTAGCACCTTCTAAACCCATCAAAAACAAGCCAAGCGCGTCAAACACTAGCACGCAGCTACGTTTTACTAGCTGCTACACTAGCCCCAAAATCTTGGCAAACCCGCCACATTTTGGGGCTATTTTTTGCTTGTCATAACGGTGTGCGGCACTACACGTTGTTAGTTGGTAGAGTCCATCGGTGCCCGACCGCTTGACACAAGGGAACCGATGGACTCTACCAACTAACAACACATCCCGTCACTTAACGTAACTTAGTAGTTATTAGCAAAATTTAACGACATTTAGCACAGCTTAACGCCAACAGACGCCAAAAATTCAAGCCCCTTACGCCATCACATCCGTCAAAAAACTACTAGCAATCGAAAAATAAATAATCACACCCACACCATCACAAATCGACGTAATTAATGGTGCGCTTGCCGACGCCGGATCAAGCTTTAACTTAGTTAACGCTAACGGCAACAAAACACCAATAATGCTTCCAACCACCGTCAAAACAACCATTGTTAACGCCACAACAAACGCAATCTCATAGCCCGCTCGGACAACTCCAATAACCGACACCGCCGCCGCCATACTAAGGCCTAACAAAATTGCCACCAAAAACTCTTTACCGAGCATTCGGCCCCAATCTTGCATCCGCACATCGCCCGTTGCCAACGCCCTAACCATTAACGTAGAACTTTGCGAACCAGCATTACCCCCGCTATCGATCAACAAAGGCAAGAAAAACACCAAAGCAACCGTACTGGCGATTAAATCTTCAAAATGGGCAATCCCCATTCCGGAAAAAATATTGCCGAAAACCAACAAAACCAACCAGCCCACCCGCATACGGTAAAGCGCCCCAATGCCGGCATCTTTTAAAGAAGTGGTTAAACGACCCACACCCCCTAAACGCAACTGGTCTTCGGTGCTGGCTTCTTCCGACACATCGAGTGCGTCGTCGTGAGTAACAATACCCACCATTTTGCCGTCTTCATCGATAACAGGCAGTGAGAATAAATCGTAACGCGCAATTTTGCGGCTCGCTTCGATGCGTGGCGCCATTACTTCAGAATGGATCACATCGCGCGTCATAATATCGCCAATGCGCGTGGCGGGGTCGGCCAAAATAAGCTCGCGCAAAGAAAGCGTACCGATTAGGCGTCGTTGCGCATCGATCACGTAACTTTGATAAACCGTTTCTAAATCTTTAGCCTCTTGGCGGATCGCATCGAGCGCCTGGGCAACCGTCTGGTCTTCGTGCAACGCCACGAAAACCGACGTCATGATCGAACCGATAGTGTCTTCGGGGTAGCCCGCTAAACGACGGATGTCATCGCGCTCTTCGGGGTCGAGTAGCGGTAATAAAAACGCTTGCTCGGTATCGCTTAATTGATTAAACAAATCGGCTCGCTCGTCGTGTTGCATATGTTCAAACAGCTGGATTAAGTCTGTTTGCTTCATTCGACGAGCAATTTCGGCTTGACGCTGCGGCGGAATATAACGAAAGATAGCCGATCGCTTCCCGCGCTCGAGTGCCATAAGAATAATTAACGCGTCTTCCGGCTCGGTGGCATCTAATAACTCGGCCGCATCTGGGTGAGGTAATTGTGTAATTAGATCGCGACAACGGGTGTAGTTTTTTTCGCCGACGTATTGTTGTAGCTGTGGGGTGAGGGTATCAAGATTCATGGCAGCTCGGGGTTGTTAAAGTTTCTAGGGCGTACCCGATGGCACAGCTGTGATTTTATAGAAAATGCTGCGACTGCGTAGGGGCATGCTAGCGAATGGCCAAAACCAGCTCCAAAAAATAACGCTAACAAAGAGTTTTTTTGATGAATTGAAGGGTTATCCCTGCCTTTTAAACCATTGTCAGCCGGCAGAAATTTCTTTATCGTAATTAGTATCTATGCAAATGCATAGAACTAACAGCAACATAAAATAACACAATAAAACAGCCACTTAAGTGTCTTTAACACTAGGTGGCCCGGAGACAACAGCATGGAAATAGCCGTATTGGGTGGCGGCCACGGATGTTATGCCGCGGCGGCCGACTTAACCGAGCAAGGGCATAACGTACGCCTCTGGCGGCGCGACACCCAAGCCTTACAACCTTTGCTTGATAATCCTGTCATCACGCTCAAAGATTACCGTGGCGAGCGCGACATCACAATTGCTAAAGTATGCCCCGACATCGCCGATGCAATCAAAGGGGCACAGCTTATTCTTATCCCGTCTCCAGCAACGGCGCAACGCGACATCGCCTTGGGCATGGCACCGCATTTGCAAGATGGCCAGGTAGTGTTTTTACCGCCAGGTACGTTCGGCAGCTATGTAATGAGCGAAATTGTACGTGCTGTCGGTAACCAAGCTGATGTTAGCTGGGCCGAAACCGGCACCTTGCCGTGGCTGGCGCGCAAGCATGGGCCAACTACCATTGCGATAACGATGCGGGCCACTCGTTTGCCTACGGGGGTTTATCCGGCTAAAAACGCCGAATTTGCCCGAAAATGCATTGCCAAAGCGTTTCCATCGATTGAACCCTGCGAAGACGCCTTATCGGGTGCCCTCATGAATGCCGGCCCTATTATTCATCCGCCGCTTATTTTAATGAACGCGGGCCCGCTGCAGCACTTTCCCGAGTGGGACATCCACAACGAAGGCACACAGCCAGCTATACGTGCCGTTACTGACAAGCTCGATCACGAACGTATTGCCGTACGCAAAGCCATTGGCTATGCCGCACCGCATTTTCCATTAGCCGACCATTACAACACCGACCAATGGATGTACGGCGACTCGCACGGTATGTTAGTTGATAGCGGCGATTGGCGCGAACACATCGATTTGCACAAGCATCGCTACATGGTCGAAGACGTTGTCTTGGGCCTGGCGTTTTTAGTTTCTGTGGCCGATTGGGCGGGGGTCGATGCCCAAGTGGCTAAAGGCTTGCTAGCACTAGGCGGTGCAATTTTAGGGCGCGATTTACGCGGTGGCGAGCGCACCCTAAAAGCCCTCGGCCTGGCTAACTTAACTGTTGCCGAGCTCAAACAAATGCTCTATGAGGGCAAAAATGACCAGTAATTACCCGGTTTGTGCCGTCGGTGCTGGTCGCATGGGCCGTGGCATTGCCATTGCTTACGCCTTGCGCGGTAAGCGCGTGGCCATCATCGATTTTAAGCCACGATCGCAACAACAATATCAAGAGTTGCACACAGCAATTACCGGCGAGCTTACCCTTACCTTTACGCAGTTGGCCGAATTAGGCTTGTTTCCGCTTGCCGAGGTTTCTAACTACCTTAAAAACATTGGTATTTTTTCGGTTGAGCAAGCCGATATGTTGTTGGCTAACTGCCAATTGGTTTACGAAGGGGTGCCCGAAACCCTAGAAGCCAAGCAAGACGCTTTAGACCGTATCAGCCAATACGTGGCTCCCGACGCCATCATCGCCTCAACCACATCAACTATTTTGGCGTCTGACTTAGCCAAGTTGACTAGCCACCCGCAGCGTTTTGTAAATGCCCATTGGCTTAACCCCGCCTATTTGGTGCCCTTGGTCGAAATTAGTGCTCACGAAGGCACCTCCGAGCAAACCGTTAACACCTTAAAGGCCAATTTAGAAGCTATTGGCAAAGTACCAGTCGAATGTGGCTGCAGTCCAGGTTATATCGTGCCGCGCTTGCAAACCTTAGTCATGAACGAAGCTGCGCGCATGGTCGAAGAAGGGGTGGCCACAGCCGAAGATATCGATAAAGCCACTCGTTATGGCTTGGGCTTTCGTTTTGCTGCCATTGGTGTGCTCGAGTTTATCGATTACGGCGGCAACGACATTCTTTATCACGCCAGTAACTACCTCGCCGAAAACATCAGCGCAAAGCGCTTCACCATGCCCGACATTGTTCGCCAACACATGGACGAGGGCAAAATTGGTTTGCGCACCGCAAGCGGTTTTTTGTCGTACGAAGGGCTAGATCTTGCCGCATACCGGCGCGATGTTTTGTCGCGGGTATTGGCGATGTTGCAGTTAGTTGATCCTCAACAAACCGAAGTTTCTTCAACCAAAACGGAAGGAAACCATGAATAAATTGCTGCAAACCTTATTAACAGCTTTGGGTATTGCCGCGGTGTTAGCGCCAGCTACTGCCCAAGAGGTACCAACCCTAAATGTGGGCTGGACAATTCCGGCTGAAGAAGCCAAATACCTCATGATGAAACGCCCCGAGCTCTTTCCTAATTTGGGTAAAACCTACCAAATTAAATGGCATCAGTTCCAGGGCACCTCGCCAATGGTACAGGCGATGCGCGCCAATGTGCTTGATTGCGCCACAATGGCGCCACTTTCAATGGCGCAAGGCTATATCGAAAGCGGTCTAAAGTCGTACATTATTGCTCAGCACGCCCAAGAAGGTGAAGGTTATTTCTCGGTGTATTGGGCGGTTAAAGAAGACAGCCCAATTAAAACCGCTGACGACCTTAAGGGTAAGGTAATTGGCACTAATGCTTATGGTACAGGTGTGCATTACCAGCTTAATTTATGGCTTAAAAAGCATGGCCTTGACCCCGAGAAAGACGTTCGAATTGTCGAAACCGGTTTCCCGGCTTCGGCCGATGCCATCCGGTCGGGCCGTGTTGACGCCGGCGTTATGGTGCAGCCCTTTGCCCTTTTATCTGAAGAGCAGGGTGATTTACGCAAGTTATTTGCGTCTTCCGAGGTGCAGTCGCCTTTAGTGCAAATTTTTGATGGCTGTAACCAAGAATACGTCGATAACAACCCCGAGGTTATCAAGGCCTATATTTCTGATCTGCAAAAAGCGATGGGCATGTTAATCGAAGATCGCAGCATTGCTGTTGATGTTGCTGGCGATGTTATGCGGGCGCCCAAAGAGCTACTCGATAAGTTCTTGTTTACCAAGGCCGATTTCGAGCACGTACCCAATATGAAGCCAAGCTTAGATTCTATTCAAGAAACTTTCGATATCTTGTACGAGGCCGATATTTTGCCGCAAAAGCTATCGGTTAGCGATTTCGTCAAACCCGATTTAATCGCGCCTGTCAATTAACCGCTATCTACCCACTTGGCTCTTATGATTACGATTAATAACCTTGGTAAAACCTTTCAAACCGCCCGCGGTACCGCACACGTTGCCATCGATTCAATTTCGCTCGATGTCCCGGCCGGGCAGTTTGTATCAATCTTAGGGCCAAGTGGCTGTGGCAAATCAACCTTGCTCTACATTGTTGGCGGCTTCGAGCAGGCTACCGTAGGCGACGTTATTGTCGACGGTAAAAGGGTCGACGGCCCTGGCACCGATCGGGGGCCTGTGTTCCAAGAGTACGCTTTATTTCCCTGGAAAACCGTGCTTAATAATGTGGCTTATGGTCTGCGCGAGCAAGGCGTACCGCGCGCCCAGGCCCATCAGCGAGCCTTCGATTGGCTAGAAAAAGTTAAGTTGGCCGATTATGCTCATTTTTACCCGCGCGAACTATCTGGCGGGATGCGGCAACGCGCGGCCATTGCTCGCACCTTGGCTTACGAGCCCAAAATCTTATTAATGGATGAGCCTTTTGGCGCCCTCGATGCCCATACGCGCTTGCGGCTACAAGCCGGCTTGCTGGGCTTGTGGGAGCAATTAAACAATACTGTTTTATTTGTTACGCACAGCGTCGAAGAGGCGGTGTTTTTATCCGATCGGGTGGTTGTTTTAACGGGTACGCCGGGCACAGTAAAAGAAATTGTCGATATTTCGCTCGAGCGCCCACGGGTACGCACCGAATTATTACGTAATACCACCTATCAAGAATACGTTATTCACCTCGAAAACTTATTAATTGAACAGGTGGCTGCATGAGCAATCCTTCGGTTAACGTCACGCCACCGAATTCGTCGGGCCCTAGCGTGCCGGCCAAGGGCGCAAACCCTCGACGACGTAGTTGGTACGAGCACCCAGCTTTGTCGTTGCTTATTGCGGTTTTGTTGCTGGGCTTTGCTTGGGGTGGGTTGTCGCGCGCCATGGGCTTGTCTTCATTTCCTGGGCCGTTGGTGGCCTTAGCCGAAGTACCCGACATTGTCTTTGACCCTTCCGCGCTTTGGGCGATTTTGCAATCGTTGGGGCGCATGTTTGTGGGTTATTTGTGGGCCTTAGCTTTTGCAGTACCGCTGGGGCTTGCCATGGGTCGCAATCGGCTAATTTACGACATTTTTTACCCTTTGGTTTCTTTAGCCTACCCCTTGCCAAAGGCTGCATTAATGCCAATTTTAATGCTGTGGTTCGGTCTGGGTAGTTTCTCGAAAATACTGGTTATTGCTATGGGTGTCAGCTTGCCTGTGCTGTATCACAGCTATCAAGGCGCTCGTCAAATCGAAAACAAATTGGTCTGGACGGCTCAGGCCATGGGGATGGGGCCGATACGGCGTTTATATAAAATTGTTTTACCTGCGGCCTTGCCCGAAATTCTGGTGGGTTGCCGCGTGGGCATCATTATGGCCTTAATCGTTATGGTGTCATCCGAGATGATTGCCCGCCAAGAAGGGGTAGGCAATTTGTTGTTTACCTCGATGGATATGGCGCAATACGCCACCGTTTATGCCGTCATTCTTATCTTGGCGGTTTTGGGCTTTGCGCTCGATTTCATCTTCGAAAAAGTGCGTCGCTCATTAACGCATTGGGCGCAAAGCAGCACCGCGCCCGACGAAGGCTGATACTTTTTAAGCGCTTATTTTTACGATATGTCTATGGCACCACCCCACTCTTCGCAACAAAACCGCCGCCGAGCGGGTTTGCATGCTGCTAGTAAAAGCAACGGGCGTCGCTCGTTGTGGTTTAATTGGCGGCGTTTGGTGTCGCGCGTAGCATCACCAATTATTGCGGTACTTATTTGGCAGTTTGTTTGCGAAATGGGCTGGGTGGCGCCGCAGTTTTTACCGGCTCCAAGTGCCATTGTGCTCAGGGGCATGAGTTGGGCCGCTACGGCCGAGTTCTGGGGCCACCTTGGCATCACGGTTTACCGCTTGCTGCTGGGTCTGTTTATTGCCGTTATCTTGGGCTTAGCCCTTGGCTTGTGGGCACAGTTTTCGCGGGTGTCGGGGGCCATTATTAACGCTTTAGTACGTTTGCTTGCTCCAATCCCTAAAATTGCTTTATACCCTGCACTCATTTTAATTCTAGGTTTCGAAAATTCCTCCAAAATTGCTTTGGTGGTTGCCGATGCCTTATTTCCGGTTTTGCTCGCCACATGGGCTGCTGCACGTACGGTCGATCAAAAGTTAATATGGTCGGCACAGGCTGCCGGCACCAGCCGCTTGCGGTGCATCTGGAAGGTAACCCTGCCTGCTATTTTGCCTAGTGTGTTAGCGGGGGTTAGGGTGGCTGCCGTTATTGCCTGCGTGGTGGTTTTTTTGGCCGAAATGATTGCTTCTACCGATGGTTTGGGCCATTTATTAACCATGGCAGCACGTTCGTATCGTACCCTTGATATGTTTGTGCCGTTAATCTGGATTTGCACCTTGGGCTTGTTGCTCAATACACTCATTGCTTTTATTCAGCACAAAGTCGCCCACGGCTAATCGATAGTTTTTAGCGGTGGCCAGCTGGCCGTGGTGTTTGTGCTTTTAGCCAGTTAAGCTGTGGCCACGTGTTAATTTAATCGAATGCTGATCAACCTTCTCGACAACAACACCGATCTTACCGAGGCGCAAGAGTTGGCGTATCGTGGGCATAATACCTTTATGCCCTACTTGCTTAACCAAGCCACGGCTGCCTTAAATGCCGATTTCCAATTAGTGTTGCGCAACCACGGCATGACGCTTTTGCATTGGCGTGTTTTAGCCTTTTTATACGAAACCGATGGCTTAGGGGTTAGCGCCTTAGGGCGCGTTACCAACGTCGATCAAGCCACACTATCGCGCGCCCTAACCGTCATGCAGCGCTCGGGTTATTTAGAACGCAAGCCCAGTAAAACCGATAAACGGGTGGTCGAAATTAAAATATTGCCTGCCGGTAAAGCGCAGTTTGAAAAGGTTTTACCCTTGGCTTGGGAAATTTACATGCGTGCAGTGCGTGGCCTTAGCCAAGAAGAACAAAAAACCCTGCAAAACTTATTAAACCGTATCCGAGCCAATTGCAGCACCGACCCATGACGGCTTTTCAGTTTCCTGATGTGCGCTTGCGCAAATTAAATGCCTATCACGATTCGCGCGGCTATTTTCTTGAAACCTATCGTCAAGCTCAAGCTTGTTGGCACACTGGCACTGTGTTACCCGATGCCAAGTCAAGCAAGGCCGTTGCTACCGAAACTACCAAACGGGCTGCCAATACGGCAGTGGTGTTTGTTCAAGACAATCTTTCGAAGTCGAAGCAAGGCGTGCTACGAGGTTTGCATTACCAGCAAAAAAACCCTCAAGGCAAGCTAGTACAAGTACTTGACGGAAATATTTACGATGTTGTGGTCGACGTGCGTTGCCAATCGTCAACCTTTGGGCGCTGGCAGGGGTTTCAGTTAAGCAGTCAGCAGCCGCAGCAGCTATGGGTGCCGCCTGGTTTTGCCCATGGTTTTTTAGTGCTTTCTAAAACGGCTCTTGTGTTGTACAAATGCACGGCTTATTACCATGCCGACGACGAAGTCTGCTTGGCCTGGAACGACCCCGATGTTGGTATCTCATGGCCCACTAGCCGCCCCACGCTCTCTCATAAAGACCAACAAGCTTTGTCGCTGCAAAGCATTAAAGCACAGCAGCGATGCATTGCTTGCTAACATACGAAACGAAACGGTAATACGGGCGGCACCGTTTATTAATGGTGGCGGCAACTGTGGGGTATAAGGTTTTATGCGCTTATTACTTATTGGCGCCAGTGGGC
>DATGSD010000279.1:0-5051 GCA_035302965.1 Burkholderiaceae bacterium
CGACGTAAATGCGCAGCAAACCTTCATCGCTGCTTAAAATACGGCTACGGCCATTACGAGACGTATTCGCCGAACCAATAATAATATCGTCGCTTAGGCTATCGAAGCTTGCACCCACCGAAATAATATCGGGCTGGGTAAACGCAATGGTTAAAGGGGTTTTGCGCTGAAACGCTTGCGCACCAAGGCGTGCCGCATTAAAGCCAGCGATAGCGCCCTCGTCGGCCGCCTCGTGCATTAAGGTGCGCGAGCCGTTGATATCGCCCACCACATACACCGGCAAATTGGCAACTTGCATGGTTTCGGGGTTGTAAGGCAGCAGCCCACGCTTATCGAGCTCGACCCCTAAGTTTTCGATAGCCAACTGGTCGACATTGCTGCGCCGCCCCAACGCCACTAAAACCTTATCGACATTAAGCGACTCGGTTTTAGTTTTTACGGTAACCCCACTAGCCGCTTGCTCGAGTTCGGCGGGCGAGCCTAAAAACATCGGAAAAACTTTGCCAAAATTTTCTAAGGCCAGCTTGGCCACTTCGGGGTCGCGAATGCCGCCAATTGTGTCAGCCATGTCGGCACCCACAACCTCTACGCCCAAACGCGCCATAGCCAAACCCATTTCGAGGCCGATGGCCCCCAAACCCAACACCCCTAAACGCTGGGGTAGCTGAGTTAGGTCGAATAAATCGTCGGTGGTGAAACAAAAATCGGCAAAAGGCTTTAAAAAGCCAGGCATAACGGGGCGTGAGCCGGCCGCAATAATAACGGCCTTGGCGTTAACAGTGCGTTGGCCGTCGTCGGTTTCTACACTTAGCTGATTGGGTGTTACAAAACGCGCGGCTCCCATTAATAAATGCTCACCTGCTGACCGAATGGCGTTATTTGCCGCGCCACTGGCAAAGCCGTCGCGCAACTCGCGCACCTTGGCCCAAGCGGCTTGCCGATCAAGCCGCAAGTTTTCGGTGCCTTCTACACCAAAAGTGCTTTGCTCGGTGCGTACCGCCCACATTTCGGCAGCGTGCAGCGCCGCCTTAGACGGCATGCAACCAACCCGAGCGCAGGTTGTGCCAAGCGGGCCTTTATCGATTAATACAAAACTTTTATCGGCGCGCTTTACTTCGCGCAAGGCATATAAACCGGCCGTACCGGCACCAATAATGGCCACATCAACATCGATTGTGCTCATAACCACCCTTTTTAAACGTGCCCGCACCACGCAGCCCTGCGCAGCCTGACGGCATCGAGACTAAACAAAACGATAGTAACAAAGCCCTTAGCCGCTAGCCCCACAGCTAAAACGGGTAAAAGCCAAAATAGCAAGACGGCACTTTATGATAATAAAACACTCTAAGCAGTAAGATCTTGCGTTTAAACAAGCGGGGTGCAAAAAGCGCCTTAAGCAGAAAAAGTCTCGAATAAACAAAGTGTTAAGCAGCATTTGCCCTTGCTAAGCTTGTCAACAGTTACTAACATAAAGGCTGGCTAATATGCACTATATTGCACTTATGGTTTTATAGTGCATGGCCTGTCCCCGACTTTCGACCGCCAACCAAGGAGCCCGTTATGCCGTTCCAACACTTACCGATGGACTTTTATAAAGCCAATTTGCGCTTCCAGCTGCGCTTAAACGAGCTGCTCCGCGACTGCAACAACCGCTGGCTTTCGGCCGCGCAACAATGCCAGGCCAGCCAAAAAGGGGGCTCAAAAACAAGCAGTACAACCCTTAGCCAAGAGGCCTCGCTGCAAGAAATCTGGGATCAGCTTATGCAGTGCCATGCTTACGACAGCCAACCCATACAAAAAGCCTTATTCGACAACCAAACTACCTTTGCTAGTGGCTTGCAACAAGCCATGCAAAGCTGGCAGGCCGAACTAACTGGCCTAATGGGTTCGGCCTATTCAATGGAATCGCTGCAAGCCTCGCTCATGCCTTTTATGCAACAAATGGGCACGATGGGCCAAGCCGCCAGCCCCGATAAGAAAGACAAAAGCTAGTTAACGTAGCTAACAAAAAACAAAAGCCGTCGCTGGCCTAAAAACCAGCGGCGGCTTTTTTTACGCCATTTGGCGCCTGCTTCAAAAACAAACGTTTTTAGCGGCCCTTCCAGACGGGCTTGCGTTTTTCGGCAAAAGCCGTGGCACCTTCTTTTGCGTCTTCTGAGGTAAAGACGCGCGTAATGTAGGGGCGCTGAATATCGTACATTTCGTCGCTGCGCCAGTTTTCAGAACGGCCAACAATTTCTTTAGCTACCCGCACCGCCATGGGGCCGTTTTGCGCCACAACGTGAGCTAACTCGCGTGCGGTTTCTAGGGCTTTACCTGGCTCGGTGAGGCGGTTAATTAAGCCGTATTCGAAAGCGCGTTGGGCTGGGAACATATCGCCGGTTAAGATAACTTCCATAGCGATATGGTAAGGAATACGCTTAGGTAAACGCAGCAAGCCGCCCGAGCTGGCCACCAAACCGCGCTTAACCTCGGGCAAACCAAACGTGGCATTTTCAGCCGCCACGATTAAATCGCAGGCCAAGGCCAATTCGAAACCACCGGCTAGGGCATACCCTTCAACGGCTGCAATAAGCGGCTTTTGCGGGCCTTTTTCGCACAAGCCACCCAAACCACGGCCTTCTACCAAGGGGCGTTCGCCGGTTTTGGCAAAGGCTTTAAGGTCCATACCCGCCGAAAATGAATTACCAGCACCCGTTAAAATACCGATAACCACAGAATCGTCGCCATCCATTTGGTCTAGCGCCTGGGCAAGTGCCAACGCTGTAGCGTAATCGAGCGCGTTACGCGCATCGGGACGATTAATAGTTAGCGTCATCACGCCTTCATGAACATCGGTTACGACCAAATTCGACATTAGTAATTCTCCGTCTTAAACAAGGTGATTATCATACGACTCAATTATTCCACACCAACTTCTTACACGCCTAAAGGGCGCGAGTTTACGGTTGGTTTGCTAAAATTGATACCATTTATAGTTGCCCGTCCACCCTTTTAAGGCTGGCGTAAGGCTTATTTAGCCCCCATTTTTGCATTATTGGCCAACCACATGCTTACCTTTCAGCAACTCATTTTCAAACTTCAACACTATTGGGACAAGCAAGGCTGCGTGTTATTGCAGCCCTACGATATGGAAGTGGGGGCCGGCACCTCGCATACAGCCACATTTTTGCGCTCAATTGGGCCCGAGCCCTGGCGTGCCGCCTATGTGCAACCATCGCGCCGCCCCAACGACGGCCGCTACGGCGACAACCCCAACCGCTTACAACATTACTACCAATACCAAGTGGTGTTAAAGCCCGCGCCCACCGATATTATCGATATTTACCTCGATTCGCTTCGGGCTTTGGGTATCGACCCCAAGCAGCACGATGTTCGTTTTGTTGAAGACGATTGGGAAAACCCCACGCTAGGCGCTTGGGGCTTGGGCTGGGAAGTCTGGCTTAATGGTATGGAAATCACGCAGTTCACCTACTTTCAGCAAGTGGGCGGCCTCGATTGCAACCCTGCCATGGGCGAGATTACTTACGGCGTCGAACGCTTGGCCATGTATTTGCAAAAAGTAGAAAGCGTCTACGACTTGGTCTGGACTTACACCCCCGATGGCTCGGCTATTTACTATCGCGATGTTTTCCATCAAAACGAAGTCGAGCAATCAATTTACAACTTCGAACAAGCTTCAACCCGCATGTTGTTCGACCATTTCAACGATTACGAGGCCGAGGCACAACGCCTTATCGAAATCCCACTCGCCTTGCCTGCTTACGAGGCCACACTAAAAGCCGCTCACACGTTCAACCTTCTCGATGCGCGTGGCGCCATCAGTGTTACCGAACGCGCCGCTTACATAGGTCGCATCCGTAAACTGTCGCGTCTTGTGGCACAAGCGTATTACGACTCTCGCGAACGCTTGGGCTTTCCGCTACTCAAAAAGCCCGCTACCGCCGGAGCCGCCCCATGACGCAAGCAACACCTTCTCAAGAAACCCACACAAAAAAGACCACCGTGCACCCTTTACTCATCGAACTGCTTACCGAAGAGCTGCCGCCAAAGGCCCTACCAAAACTCGAAACCGCCTTTGCGAATGGCCTGCATCAAATCTTAAAAAAACACCACCTACTTAGCGACGACAGCCAAGTTAAACGTTTTTCTACCCCGCGTCGGCTTGCTGTCTTAATTACCCAGGTACTCGAGCAAGCCCCTAAACAACCGTTTAGCGAGCGGCTTATGCCTGTGTCAATCGGCCTAAACGACGACGGCAGCGCGTCGGCCGCCTTGCTTAAAAAGCTAGAAGCCATCGACCAAAGCCATGTGGCAGTTAACGAATTAACCCGCAAGCAAGACGGTAAGCACGAGTTTTTATTCCTTGAGGGCAGCGCCGAAGGTGCCAAACTTGAAGACGCCCTGCAAGAAGCTCTCGATTACGCCATCACCCATTTGCCCATTCCAAAAGTCATGCAATACCAGCTGGCCGATGGCAGCAGCGTTAAGTTTGTACGCCCTGCCCACCGCCTAACCGCGGTTTGGGGCAATACCGTGGTACCGGTAACGGCCCTTGGTCTTGCTGCCGGGCGCACCATCGAAGGCCATCGCTTTATGGGCGAAAAAACCATGCAACTCGAGCACGCCGAACACTACGAAGACTTGCTCTTCGAGCGCGGCAAGGTGGTAGCCAGCTTCGATGCACGTAAAGCTGCCATTCAGCAAGCCCTAGAAACCCAAGCCAAAGCCTTAAACACCACCTTAGGCGACAGCCCCGAAGTGGCTGCCCTACTTAACGAAGTAACTGCTCTAGTCGAAAACCCCAGCGTTTATGTGGGCGAGTTCGAACCCAGCTTTCTAGACGTACCTGCCGAATGTTTAATTTTGACCATGCGGCAAAACCAGCGCTACTTCCCATTATTCGACCCAGAAAGCGGCAAACTTACTCACCGCTTTTTAATTGTTAGCAATATGCAACCGGCCGATCCTAGCAATATTATCGAGGGCAACGAGCGCGTTGTGCGCCCGCGCTTAGCCGATGCGAAATTCTTTTTTGAAACCGACCGCCA
>DATGSD010000280.1:0-3225 GCA_035302965.1 Burkholderiaceae bacterium
AACGGTGAGCCCGTCGAGTTTGGCCAACCCCTTTTTGTAATTGGCTAAAGCATGTTTGAAAAAATCCTTATTGCAAATCGGGGCGAAATCGCGTTGCGTATTCAACGTGCTTGCCGCGAGTTAGGTATTAAAACCGTCATGGTTTATTCGGAAGCCGACCGCGATGCTAAATATGTACGTTTAGCCGACGAGTCGGTTTGCATTGGGCCGGCTGCACCGCGTGATAGCTACTTAAACATGCCGGCCATTATTTCTGCAGCCGAAGTCACCGACGCCGAAGCCATTCACCCGGGCTACGGGTTTTTGGCCGAGAATTCCGATTTTGCCGAGCGTGTCGAAAAATGTGGTTTTGTTTTCATTGGGCCGCGCCCAGAAACCATCCGTTTGATGGGCGATAAGGTTTCGGCAAAAAAAGCCATGATTGAAGCGGGCGTACCCGTTGTGCCGGGCTCTGAAGGAGCTTTGCCCGACGATTCCGACGAAATCTTACGTATTGCCCGCGAAATTGGCTATCCCGTTATTATCAAGGCTTCAGGTGGCGGTGGTGGTCGCGGTATGCGTGTGGTTTATACCGAGGCAGCCTTGTTAAATGCGGTTTCGTTAACGCGTAACGAAGCAGCTGCAGCATTTAACAACCCCGAGGTCTATATGGAAAAGTACCTCGAAAACCCACGCCACATCGAAATTCAAGTATTAGCCGATGGCGGGCGCAATGCGGTTTGGTTAGGCGAGCGCGATTGTTCGATGCAGCGCCGTCACCAAAAAGTAATCGAAGAAGCACCAGCCCCCGGCATCCCGCGTCGGCAGGTCGAACGTATTTCCGAGCGTTGTGTCGATGCTTGCCGTAAAATGAAATACCGCGGAGCTGGTACTTTCGAATTCCTCTACGAAAACGACGAATTCTATTTCATCGAGATGAATACCCGCATCCAGGTCGAACATACGGTTACCGAAATGGTTACTGGCATCGATTTGGTAATCGAACAAATCCGTATTGCAGCCCAAGAAAAGTTTCGTTTACGTCAGCGCGACATCCAGTTTAAAGGGCATGCAATCGAATGTCGTATTAATGCCGAAGATGCGTTTAGCTTTATGCCCAGCCCGGGCTTAATTACGAATTGGCATACACCTGGTGGCCCAGGCGTGCGTATCGATTCGCATGTGTTTAGCGGTTATCGCGTGCCACCTAATTACGACTCCATGATCGCCAAATTAATTACCCATGGCGCCACCCGAGAACAAGCCATTGCGCGCATGGAAATTGCTCTCTCCGAAATGGTGGTCGAGGGCATAGAAACAAACATTCCTTTGCATCGCGATTTATTGCGTGATGCGCATTTTGTTGCCGGTGGTGCCAGTATTCATTATCTCGAGCAAAAACTAGCGCAACGCGCGTAACTGTACGGGGCCAGCCTTAATGTGTGCTGGCCTTTTTACTGAAACGGAAGCACCATGCGAGAACTTGTACTGCATTGTTTGCAAGCACAGGCCGAAACTCTTTCCGATGCCTTAATCGATGCCGGCGCTTTGTCGGTGTCGGTAGAAGACGCTGATAGCGAAACACCCGAAGAGCAGGCCTTGTTTGGCGAACCGGGTAGTGAACCCGAAATTCAGGCCTGGCGTCGTAACCGCGTTGTGGCCCTACTCGATCCTTCTTCCGATCCCGAACAGTTGCTCGAGCAGGTTCGTCTTTATGCGGGCGACGATATCTTAATTGACGAGTGGATTACTCGACAGGTGCCTGATGCCGATTGGGTGCAGCTTACTCAAGCGCAGTTTGGCCCTATTCAAATTGGGCGTCGTCTTTGGGTGGTTCCTAGTTGGCACCGCGATACCCTCGATGTACCGCCAGCGGGTAAACAGTCGGGCTATAAACCAGAAGATGCGCCCATCCATATCGAGTTAGACCCGGGTATGGCGTTTGGCACGGGTAATCATGCAACGACGCGTTTATGTCTCGAGTGGCTCGATAGCGAGTTTAAAGCCGGTAGCACGGTGCTCGATTATGGTTGTGGGTCTGGTATTTTATCGATTGCCGCCAAAAAGTTGGGGGCGCAACGTACGGTTGCCGTCGATATTGACGAGTTCGCAGTCCGAACAACCCAAGAAAATGCCTACAACAATTACGTTAATGTGGCGGCAATGTTGCCTGACGAGCTTCCCGAAGGGCAGTTTGATGTCGTAATTGCTAATATTCTATCTAGTCCGCTAAAGGTTTTAGCCCCCATGTTGTCGAATCGTGTTGTACCGGGTGGCTATCTCGTTCTTTCCGGTATTCTCGAGTGGCAGGCCGACGACTTAGCGCTTACTTATGCGCCTTGGATAGAACTTAATGTTTGGAATAGCCACGAAGGGTGGGTGTGTTTAGTCGGACAGCGCCCACACACAGAGTAATTAGGTGGCCCGCATGCAGCTCACAACCCGTTGCCCGGAATGCGGAGTCTGCTTCGACGTTAGCTTAAAAGAACTTCAATTGCGCAAAGGCTATGTCCGTTGCGTTCAGTGCGCGAATATTTTTGATGGCTACGAGGCGGTCGTCCCATCGTCAGAGCGCAAGCAAACGGGCGCTCATCCAGAATCTGCTGCTTCTCCTGCCCCTAAACCCGAAAAACCGTTTTTTCATAGGCTCGAGCTTCCGCCTATTTCTAGGCCAGCGCGTTCACCTGCCTCTCAGCTTGGTGGGTCAACCACGCCAGAGCCAACAATACCTAATGAGCCGGCTTCTGCAGGGCGACAAGAGCCTGTCTTTACTCTTAGCACCCACGACGCTGACTCGCAACTACCAAAAACACGTAGCGATTTAATTCGGCGTGGGCGACCACGTCACCCAGACGCAGATAGCCAAGAGCATCAGGGCCGCTATTCCCTGGGCGATGCCCCAACTTCTTTAAGCGATTCCCGAGATACCGAAGAAGACCGCGAGGCAACCGCTGCTATTCGCTTCCCACGCTCGACACGCACAAGCAGCACGTCGCCAATACAAAGCATTGAGGCAACAGATGCATTTAGGTCTTTACCTGACGATGCTATGGAAACTACTGAAGAAATTTACTTACCGCCTCGCGACCCAGACAACCCCGTTTTACCTGGTTTTTTGGGCGAGGAAGAAAGCGAGCCGTCGAGAGGGTTTCGGGTAGTTTGGTGGGTTTTAATTATTGTTGGTTTGTTTGTATTGTTGGCCCAGCTGCTATTTGTTTACCGTGTCGCTATTGCCAACTATATGCC
>DATGSD010000281.1:0-2802 GCA_035302965.1 Burkholderiaceae bacterium
CCTAGCACTAGGTAAACGGCAACGGTTACCAAAATAAGTGTTAGATGCGAAATAGCCCCGCCTGTTAAATAATCGGTAATAAGGTCGGGCAAGCCGATTAATGCCACATAACGGGCAAACATGACGGCGCCAATGGCCACAAATAAAATAATGGCGGTGGTTCGGCAGGCTTCTTGCAAGCAAGTGCGTAGGGTTTTAAATGACAGCCCGCCTTTGAAAAAAGCAATGATAATGGCCAGGGCGGCACCAAACGCTCCGGCTTCGGTAGGGCCCACAAACCCCCCGTATAAACCACCAAAAACCAACACCACCAAAAGCGGCAGCGGCCAAACCTCAAGCAATACTAAAAAACGCGTGCGCCACGAGGCTGGTTCGTAGCTGCGAGGTGCTATCGAGGGTGTGATAATAGCCCGCAGTAAAATCATGGCTGCATAAATAAGGGCGGTTATTATGCCCGGAACCACACCTGCAGCAAATAATTTAACCAGCGACTGCTCGGCCAACATGCCGTAAACAATTAGCGGAATACTGGGTGGAATAAGCGCGGCCAAAGTGCCGGCTGAGGCGCAAGCGGCTGCTGCTAGGCCTACGTCGTAGTTTGATCGACGCATTTCGGGCACGCTGATGCGGCCCATTGCTACGGCAGTGGCCATGCTAGAACCTGTGGCAGCGCCTAGGCCTGCGGCAGAAAAATTGGTGGCAATAGCTAGCCCACCGGGCAGCCATCCTAGCCAAAGGCGGGCTGCACGAAAAAGTGAGTCGGTTAAGCCGCCATATAAGGCGACCGAACCCATGAGCAAAAACATGGGTATGGCAGAAAGCTCCCAACTGGCAAGTACTTCGCGCGGTATGTTAGCAATAAAGGTGGCGGCAACATCAAAACCTAACACGGTTGAGATGCCGAAAAACGACACCACAATCAGTGCCACCCCTATAGGGATATTGAGGGCGACTAAGCCCAGTAAAAAAAGAATGAACAGCAGGGCGCTAAGTGCAGGTGTCACAAGCGGCTCGAGTTTTTAGTAGTGGCTGTCGTGAAGCGCCCGATGGCAATTACAACAGCCGTAAACGCCATGGCGGCAAAGCCAGCCGGAAACAACCAACGAACAGGCCAAATGGGTAGGGCCCAGTAGGTAAGTTCGATATATTCGCCTAATTGCGTGGCTTGTTGTGCTTGCCCAAGCGTGAGCCAAGCCAAAGCTGCACAGCAAATGGCGGTGACCGCATCGCTAAAAAATAATAAATAGTGTTTTGGAACGCCGGAAAGACGGTCGGCTAGTAAGGTTACCCGTAGATGTTGTTCGCGGGCTTCTAGACTAGCCACGGGTAAAAAGGCTAAGGCCACCATATACCAGTGGGTTACCGATTCGACCGTGCCTTCTAGCCCAACATTAGCAACGGCTCGAAAGAGAATGTCGGCCATGATGTGCAACATCATGAGCAAGACACACAGTTCGGCCGGTACAACCAGTAAATCGGTTGCAAATAGCAGCCAGCGTGGGGCTGCCGGCTGCTGGTCTTCATTAAGTGAAGCGGGTTTGGAACCGTTGCTACGGTTGGTCATTGAGCAAAAACTTCTTGGTAGAGAATTTCGCCGAACGCCTCGGGATTGTTTTCGAATTTAGGGAGGTGCTCGGTATGCCAACGCTGATAAACGGCAATCATGTCGTTAACCACTTGCTCGGGGTTATCGATGCCGCGTCGTTTGGCGAGCTCGATTAACGCCTCGGTTTCGTGGGTTTGGTTTTCTTGCCAGCGCGCGGAGATTTCGTCGTCTTCGTCAATATAGCGAATTTTATCTTCGGTTTGAGCGCGAACCTCGGCGTCGGTGTCGACATACGAGTGCTTAATCCAGTTGTATAGGTTGTCGGCAACAACCTTACGAATGGTTTCGTGGTCTTCGGCCGAAATGGCTTTGGATGCTTTGGTGCTAAGCGCCAAGGGAAGGGCAGCCGCACCAATACCCTGCGGAATGGTAATAACTGATTTCACAATATCGCCTAGGCCGTAGCTGCGTATCCAGTTGGTAGGGATAATGGCGCAATCAGAGCGGCCAAGCTGTAAAGACGAGGCTAAATCGCTAACTGCGGTACGCGTCGGCGACATGCCTAAGGCACTGGCCCAGCGTGAGTCGCCCGAACCAATAACACTAACTCGCTTCTTTTCGAGGTCGGCCGCATTATTAATGTTGCTGGTGCAAGCCATTACCATGGGCGATGTGGCCCACGAAAATACGGCATCTATGCCTTGTTTTTCGAGTTCGGCTTTGCAATTAGGGCAGTGTTTATACAAAATTTCGTTGGCAGCCCCGGCGGCAGCGTAGGGGTTGCTAGAGAAAGCGCTCATCTCGCCAATTAAGCTTACTTGCGGCAATTCGGCCGGATGAAATGTAGACACTAAATAGCCGCTATCGATGACGCCATCGCGAATGCCCTGCAACGTGGTGTCGAGACGAACCACCGTGCCTCCATACAGTTTGCGAAAGCTAACACGGCCGTCGGTGGCCTCGGTAATGGCGTCCATCATGGGGTTTAGGCCATTAACATGGAAATTAGCGGCGGCCGGCGAGCCCGAGCCGTAGGTAAATGTTGCGGCCCCTGCGGTAGATAGGCTAAGTGCCCCACCGATTAAAACACCGCTAAATAATTTGAACGAAAGACGCGAAAGGCGTGACATAAGATGCTCCGTGTTTTTTTAGGGAATTATACCTAGGCTGTTTACTTTGTCGCCCATGCTGGCTAATCAATTGCTAATCAGCTTATTTCAGTATTTTAAATAGCCAGAATTAGGCAAACAGACTAA
>DATGSD010000282.1:0-2642 GCA_035302965.1 Burkholderiaceae bacterium
CGTCGATAAACTTCTTGCCGATATTCGAAGCAATATCGAACGCGAAGTTAAAGCTCGGGCGCTTGCGCGTACCAAATCCAATGTTATGGATGCCTTGGTTGCGGCTTGCTCATTCGATGTGCCCAAAGCACTCGTGCAAAACGATACCCGCCAACGGGTGGCACAAGCTCGCGAAGAATTACGTCAGCGTGGCTTACCAAACGCCGATAGCATTCCCATCCCTGAGGAAACTTTCACCGAAGAATCCGAGCGTCGTGTGCGCTTGGGCTTATTAGTCGCCGAAATGGTCGAGGCGGCCGACTTACACGCCAAGCCCGAACAAGTTCGAAGCCACATCGACGAGCTTGCTCAAAATTACGAAGACCCTGCCCAAGTGGTAGCCTACTATATGTCAGATGCTCAACGACGATCCGAAATCGAAGCCATTGTGCTCGAAGAAAACGTAGTTGAACACGTATTAGCCTCTGCTAAAGTCACCGACGAGGCTGTGCCTTTTGACGAACTCATGGGAACAGCATAAATGCAACGTTTTACCGATTTTTACGCGTCGCTTCATGGCGGGCATAGTGTTACGCCCACCAATTTAGGCTATGTTCCGATTGTTATCGAACAATCGGGGCGTGGCGAGCGCTCTTACGATATTTACTCACGTTTACTACGCGAGCGCATTGTTTTTTTTGTCGGACCGGTTAACGATCACACGGCAAACCTGGTTGTGGCTCAATTACTGTTTCTTGAGTCTGAAAACCCCGACAAAGACATTTCCTTGTACATCAATTCGCCTGGCGGGTCGGTTTATGCCGGCATGGCTATTTACGACACGATGCAGTTCGTAAAACCCGATGTTTCAACACTATGCACCGGTATTGCAGCCAGCATGGGCGCATTCCTACTGGCCGCCGGAACCAAAGGTAAGCGTTACGCCCTGCCTAACTCGCGCATCATGATTCATCAGCCTTCTGGCGGAGCACAAGGGCAGGCCTCCGATATTCAAATTCAGGCCCAAGAAATTTTATTATTGCGCGAACGACTCAATAAAATTTTAGCCGATTGCACTGGTCAGCCACTCGAACGTATTCAAACCGATACCGAGCGCGATCACTTTATGTCGGCCGAAGATGCTGTATCGTATGGGTTAGTAGATCGAGTTATGGCATCGCGCACCGAAGACGAATCGTAAGCGGCTTGGTTTTGGCCCTACATCGCTCAGTTGACGCGTGCCAAACGCACTTCCGTGCCGGGCTGGCCCGGCCTGTTTACTGATGAAAGAGTTCTATGCCTGAGAAAAAAGGTTCGGTTAACGAGAAGCTTTTGCATTGCTCGTTTTGTAATAAAAGCCAGCAAGAAGTTCGCAAACTCATTGCTGGCCCCTCGGTTTTTATCTGCGACGAGTGCATCGATCTTTGCACCGAAATCATCGTCGAAGAAAACCGCGAAGCTGTACGCGACGCCATTCGCACCGAATTACCGACGCCGCACGAAATTAAAGGCTTTCTCGATGGCTATGTCATCGGGCAAGACCTAGCCAAGCGGCATTTGGCAGTTGCGGTCTATAACCACTACAAACGGGTTCGCCATGCCCAAGTCAAGGGCGACGAGGTCGAGCTGTCTAAAAGTAATATCTTGCTAATCGGGCCAACTGGCTCGGGCAAAACGTTAATGGCGCAAACTTTGGCACGCATGCTCGATGTGCCTTTCGTAATGGCCGATGCCACTACGCTTACCGAGGCCGGTTACGTTGGCGAAGATGTCGAAAACATCGTGCAAAAGCTTTTGCAAAACTGTAATTACGATGTCGAAAAAGCCGAACAAGCCATTATCTACATCGATGAAATCGATAAAATTTCACGCAAAAGCGATAACCCGTCTATTACTCGCGACGTTTCGGGCGAGGGGGTGCAACAAGCTTTGCTTAAACTAATCGAAGGCACCGTTGCCTCGGTTCCGCCACAAGGTGGGCGCAAACACCCCAACCAAGATTTTGTTCAGGTCGACACCACCAACATCTTGTTTATTGTCGGTGGCGCCTTCGATGGCCTTGAAAAAGTGATTCGCGACCGCACCGAGCGTTCGGGTATTGGTTTTTCCGCTTCAGTTAAAGCCAAGTCCGAGCTTGCCGCTGCCGAGTTTTTCGCCGAAGTCGAGCCCGAAGATTTAATCAAATTTGGCCTAATCCCCGAGCTCGTCGGGCGCTTACCCGTGGTAGCTACGCTCGAAGAGCTTAACCAAGATGCTTTAGTACGTATTTTGGTCGAACCCAAAAACGCCTTAGTTAAGCAATTCCAAAAGCTTTTCGAAATGGAAGAAGTCGAACTCGACATCCGCGACGACGCTTTGCAGGCTATTGCACAAAAGGCCCTCGAGCGCCGTACAGGTGCGCGTGGTTTGCGCTCTATTCTCGAGCAAACCTTGTTAAGTACCATGTACGACCTGCCTTCTAAGTCGGGGGTTAAACAAGTCATTATCGATAAATCTGCTGTGTTAGGCGATGCCGAACCGCAAATTGTCTACATTGAAGGGGTCGACGATGGCGGTGACGGTGCATCGAAAAAAGACAGTGGTAAATTAAAAGGTGCTGCAGCATAACGCTTACGTGGTAAATGGCATAAGGTTTTACGTCCCACGCGCTGGCCACTTGAAAT
>DATGSD010000283.1:0-2687 GCA_035302965.1 Burkholderiaceae bacterium
CAGCCCGTTGGTTGATAGAGCCTTTGTCGGTAATTTCGTCCAAATCGAGAGAAGGCGGTTCGATAAGGATTAAGGCACGGGTAATTCGGTTTGAGCTTCCCGTGCTTTCTTTAAAAAGTGTGTTAACTAATTTTTGGAAAAATGCGGTAACGTTTGGGCTAGTTAAAATCGCCTCGCGGCTGGCGTTTTTTTCTAGACCAGAAAGTTTATGGCAAGCCGCTATATTAGGCACAATTAACATACCCAGTGCCTGGCGATCGTGGCCGGTAATAACGGCATCTTGTAAATAAGGGTTGCCGTGTTGAGTAATAAAAGCGCGTAAGGGGCCAACGTTTACCCAAGTGCCGGTATTTAACTTAAAGTCTTCAGCAACACGGCCATCGAACACAAAGCCTTTATTTGGGTCAGCTGGGTCTAGCCATTTAACTGCATCGCCCGAGCAGAAAAAACCTTCTTCATCAAAGGCATCGTCGCCTAATTCGGGCGAGCGCCAGTAACCTGGGGTTACGTTAGGGCCTTTGTATCGAATTTCGAGCTTATCGTCGTTGGGTACTAAGCGCATTTTCATGCCGGGTAGCGGAACCCCAATCTGACCCGCCTGGGCATCGGCGCTAAGAACAAATAAAGCCGAGGGCGAGGTTTCGGTCATGCCTAAACCGGTGGTCATGAGGATGCGCTCGCCGCAGGCTTGTTCGGCCGTGGCATGAAGCTTATCCCAAACTGGCTGGGTGAGGGCTGCGCCGGAATAAAACTGCATTTTTATGCGCTTGTAATAACGCTGGCGCAAGACTTCGTCTTGCTCGAGCGCATCGGCGACTTTCTCCCAGCCAACCGGCACATTGAAATAAACGGTGGGTGAGATTTCGCGTAAGTTGTTTAATGTGATGGCCATTCCGGCATCGGTTGGGCGGCCATCGTCTATATATAGAGTGCCGCCAAAATATAAAATAATGCCTAGGTTATGGTTACCACCAAAAACATGGTTCCAGGGCAGCCAATCGAGAAAAACCGGTGGCTCTTCAGCTAAAAACGGCCAGGCTTGGCCGATCATTTGTAGGTTGCTACAAAGCATACGCTGCGTCGTTATAACCGCCTTTGGCAGGCTGGTTGAGCCCGAGGTAAACATGAATTTAGCGATGGTATCGGGGTTGCTTGCCAATCGTGCTTTTTCGACTTCGGCGCTAGCCGTTGTTTGCGTCAGTTCGTCGTAAAAACAATGGTTTTTGCCAAGGGCTTGGCCAAATCGAGTCACGACTTCGACATCAGCTGGCACAGTCGCAGTAATGGCTTCTTTGTAAAGGTCGCCATCTGAGGCATAAACCATGCCGGGGCTTAATAAATCGATGACGTGTTGCAACTTAGAGAAATCAGTAGAAACCGTCGAGTAGGCAGGCGAAATAGAAGCAAATGGAATACCAACATACTGGGCGGCCAACGCTAATAAAGCGTGCTCGATTTCGTTGCCCGATAAAATCAGCAAAGGCCGCTCGGGCGATAGCTTTCGGTCAAGTAGCGCTTGACCAAGGCTGCGGGCACTGGCAAGGGCTTGTTGATACGAAATGTGCCGCCATTGCCCTGTTTCGTCGCGTTGAGCAATATAGCTGTGCTCGGGTGTGTGCTCTGCCCAATGCAGCAAGCGGTCACTTAAGCGCGGCGGATATTCACCAAGTGTTTGGTCGCAAGAAACATAAAGCCCGCCGTCAGGGTGAGGCTCGGTAATGACTTTAAATTGGCCCAGAGTAACAGGACGATAACGCGGTGTTGTTGCCATGGAAATCTCAACGTTAGTTGCTTTGAAACGAATCGGTATTAATTAGCCAAGCGCGGTTGCCAAGCTTGGGTTGGCGTTTGTGCTGTTATGGACTTTTATAAAAGCTTGCTTAACTTTACGTTTGGTACTTAGCCCTTGGCTTGATATCTATACAAGGTTATTATCAGCCTACCTGATATGCGTTGTATAGTCGTTATACGCCATCTCGTTTTCATAGGCAAGAACGGAATGAATAAGCAAAGCAAAAAAAACACGGTTATTTCGCCATCGCGTCCAAGTGGCATTGCTTACTTGGTTGGACGTCTCGATCATGTGCTTAAACGCGGCATCCGCGACTGCTTACGCCTTTATGGGGTAACTCCGGCTCAATATACAGCGCTCTCCATTTTTCGGGTTCACGAACAATTATCGAATGCCCAACTGGCTGAGCGCTCGATGGTATCGCCGCAATCAGCCAACGAGATGGTTAAAATTATGGAGAAACGGGGCTGGATTTTACGCCAAATAGCTAAAACACAAGGGCGGATAATTCCAATTCAGCTTACGCCAGCGGGTTTTGACCTTCTCGAAAAATGCGATCAACAAGTGGCCAAGCTTGAAACCGCTATGCTCGAGACCTTATCTAGTAGCAGCAAGCATGATTTGCAAAATCATTTACGAAAAATGATCCGTAATTTAAATCAATAGCCGTTGGCGCAAAAAACAATTTTAATAAACGATTGTTGCGTTGGATCAAATGACATTGGGCAATGACTTTCTAAACTGGGCTTTCTGGGCTCGTAAATGTTATTGCGAATGGTTCGCATTTCTGTTATCGTCCTGCCTATTGTCTTTTGAACCACGTTTATGTTGCATCAACCCCCGCCGCAAACCCCGCGTTCGGCGCTCCCAAAAATTATAATTCTGCTGGGTGTAA
>DATGSD010000284.1:0-7837 GCA_035302965.1 Burkholderiaceae bacterium
TATCGCTTGGCGGCGTCACGATCAACAATTAATTCAATCCGTTGGCCTCGGTCTTCTGCATCACTATCTACATCAACTAATTCGGGCAGCTTAGCCAAGGCTTGACGAATTCGGGGCGCCCATTCTTTTAACTGCGCTACATCGCTGCCCATTAAAGCAAAGCTATAGGCGGCCGACCCTTGGTGTCCGCCAGCGGGTATATCTTGCTGTGGAACCAGAGTTAATCGGGCTGCCGGCACATTACTAAATTGCCCCCGTAAACGGTTCACCACGTCGCCAATGGCTGAGCGTTGTTCGCGCGGCTTAAGCTGAATCATTAAAAAACTAGAGTGGCTACCACCTCGTCCTCCGGCAAAGCCGGTCACGCTTTCAACCGCCGGATCAGCCAAAAGGGTTTCACGAAATGCCTGCAGCTTTGGTGTCATTGCTTGAAACGACGTGCCTTCATCAACCCGAAAAAAGCCCATGAGTTGGCCCGTATCTTGTTGCGGGAAAAACCCTTTTGGTACAGCCGCATACAGATAAAAGTTAACCCCTATTGTGGCTAATAACGCTAACAAAGTTAGAAAACGATGCCGTAGAGCCCAACGCAATGACCGCTGATAAAACACCCAAAAACTTGCCCCCGCCCGTTTAAAAAAACGTAGCAAACTACCCGGTTCGCGCGTGGCAGGTTTAGGACGCTTCAATAAATAAGCGCACATCATTGGCGTTAGCATCAAAGACAGCACTAAAGAGATCAAAATCGCAACCGATAGGGTTACGGCAAACTCTTCAAACATGCGCCCTATCATGCCCGGCATTAGCAGAAGCGGAATAAACACGGCAACCAACGACAAACTCATGGCAACCACGGTAAAGCTAACTTCTCGCACTCCCTGATAGGCAGCCTGAAGCGGCGGCAAGCCTTTTTCAATGTGGCGCGTTATGTTTTCAAGCACCACAATGGCGTCATCAACCACAAACCCCGTGGCCACAATCATGGCCATTAAAGAGATCGTGTTTAAGGTAAAACCTAGCCACAACATAACCGCAAAAGTGGTTATTAAAGAGGCCGGTACGACTAGGCTAGGTATTAAAGCTGCGCGCAAATTACGTAAAAAAAGCAATACCACCAAAACCACTAACGCCACAGCAATTACCAAGGTAATTTGCGCCTCTTGCAAAGAAGCCCGAATACCAGGCGTTCGGTCTTGCGCAATCGCCAAGTCAACATTTGCCGGAACCATGGCTTGAAAAGCAGGCAGCTGCTTACGCACCGCATCGACTGTTTCAATAATATTGGCATCGGGCTGGCGACGAATAATTAATAAAACAGCACTGCGATGGTTGTAAAAACCAATATTAAAAGGGTCTTCGACAGAATCCTCAACCGTAGCCACGTCTTGCAAACGAATTGGCCTTCCGTCTTTCCAGGAAACAATTAAGTCGGTGTAATTATCCGCCTGTTTTAGCTGGCCACCCGAGCTAACTTGCCAATGAAAATCGTCATTTTCGAGTAAACCATTGGGTCGCATCGTGTTGGCATCAGCCAATACCTGTCTAACTTGATCTAAGGCAACGCCATTACTGGCCAAAGCTTTGGGGTTAAGACTTACACGCACGGCCGGAAGCGAGCTGCCCCCCACCGAGACTTCGCCAACCCCAGGTACCTGAGCCAGTTTTTGCGCAATCACGGTTGAGGCAATGTCATATAACTGCCCTTGCGTCGCAGTCTCAGACGTTAAAGCCAACACCATAATTGGAGCCGACGACGGATTAACTTTGTGATAGCTTGGGTTACTACGCAAACCCGATGGCAGCATAGGCCTTGCCGCGTTAATAGCCGCCTGAACTTCGCGGGCAGCGCTATTAATGTCGCGCCCCATGTCAAAGCGCAGCATAATACGTGTAGAGCCCTCTGAGTTGCTCGACGACATATCGTTAAGCCCAGAAATCGCACCGAGGGCTTGCTCAAGTGGCATGGCCACACTAGATGCCATGGTTTCGGGGCTAGCCCCTGGCAAGCGAGCCGATACCGTAATCATGGGGAAGTCGACTTGCGGCAACGGCGCTACCGGCAAGTAGCCGTAAGCTAATAAGCCAGTTAGCACCATGGCTAAACTTAGTAAAGTGGTAGCCACCGGCCGTCGAATAAAAACGTCTAAAGCTTTCATGGCGCCGCCTCTGGTGGCTGCGCCGAGGCTGCCGAGCGTTTAAATCGCTGCCCTAAACGGTCAAACCATAAATAAATAACGGGCGTCGTAAAAACCGTGAGTAATTGACTGCATAGCAAGCCGCCAACCATCACTAAACCTAAGGGTTGACGCAATTCGGCACCCGCTCCAACCGAAAACATAAGCGGAATCGCACTAAACAGGGCGGCAAAGGTCGTCATTAAAATCGGGCGAAAACGCAATAAAGCGGCTTCGTAAATAGCGTGATCGGCCGACAAACCCCGACGACGCTGGGCATCAAGCGCGAAATCGATCATTAAAATGGCATTTTTCTTAACAATGCCAATTAATAAAATCACCCCGATAATGCCAATCATATCGAGCTCAGAGCCAACCAACAGCAATGCCAATAACGCACCGATGGCCGCCGAAGGTAAGGTTGATAATATGGTGATTGGGTGGATATAGCTTTCGTACAAAATACCCAAAACAATGTACATAACCACCACGGCGGCCAACATCAACCACAAGGTACTTTGTAACGAGGCCTGAAACGCCTTGGCCGCCCCTTGAAAACTAAGCTCTACCGATGCGGGCATATCAATTTCTTGGGTGGTCTTGCTTATCGCGTCTACGGCATCCGACAAGGCAACGCCTTCGGCCAAATTAAACGACAAGGTGATCGCCGGAAACTGCGCCATGCGCTCAATCGATAAAGCCGTGCCCGATTCGGTGAAATTTGCTAGGCTGCTTAACGGAACCACCCCCCCATTTGCTGAGGGCACATAGATAGCGTCAAGAGCCGCGCTGTCTTCACGATAGGGTGCAGCGGCCTCAAGAACCACGCGGTACTGCGCCGATTGCGTAAAAATCGTCGAAATGAGCCGCTGCCCAAAGGCATCGTAAAGAGCATCGTCGATGGCCGCTTGGGTCACGCCCAGACGCGCTGCCCCATCACGATCAATTTCAAGCTCGGTCTGTAAACCACCCTCTTGATAGCTGCTTGCAACCGCAGCAATTTCAGGCAGCTCTGACATCGCCTCCTGCAAGCGATTGGCCCATAGAAACAGTTGGTCGCGGTCAGGATCTGACAACACCATTTGGTATTGGGTGCGCGTAACCTGGTCATCTAAGCTAAGGTCTTGCGCTGGCTGCAAAAACACTTGCACACCCGGCAAATCGGCTAAATGCCGATTTAAACGACGAATAATTGCGCTAGCATCTTCAGTGCGCTCTGCAACCGGGCGTAAAGCAATTTGTAAACGCCCCGTATTAAGCGTGGCATTTGTGCCGTCGATGCCAATAAACGAGGCTACCGACTCGACATCGCGGTCAGATAAAATCCGACTAACAGCCTCTTGCTGGCGTTGCGTCATCGCTTTAAAAGAAACCGACGGGTCGGCTTGGCTAATTCCTTGGATCATCCCTGTATCTTGGGGTGGGAAAAAGCCTTTTGGCACAATCACATACAAAAAAGCGGTCAGTCCGAGCGTGGCCACCGCAAACAACAAGGTAGCAAACTGGTGGGCTAACACCACCTTAAGCGCTTTGTCATAAACCTGGGTAACCCACTCCATGCCCCGTGCCAAGGCATTTTGTAAGCGTGTTTGCTGGCCAGCGTCATGGCCCGAACGCAGCAGGCGCGCACTCATCATGGGCGTTAGCGTTAAAGAAATAAGCAGCGACAGCAAAATGGCAACGGCCAAGGTAATCGCGAATTCGCTAAACAAGCGGCCAATAACATCTTGCATAAACAACAAGGGAATTAGCACCGCCACTAACGACACCGTAAGTGACACCAAGGTAAAGCTTATTTGCTTGGCACCGTTTAAGGCGGCCTCTAGTGGCGCAGCACCTTTTTCGATGTGGCGTGCGATGTTCTCGATCATGACAATGGCATCGTCAACCACAAAACCCGTAGCAATCGTTAAGGCCATTAGCGTTAGGTTGTTAACGCTAAAACCCAGAAAGTACATGGCGGCAAAGGTTCCCACCAAAGACAAAGGCACAACCACGCTGGGTATTAAGGTTGCCGTCCAGCTGCGCAAAAATACAAAAGTGACAAGTACTACAAGCAACACCGCCAACAGCATTTCGCTTCGAACTTGCTTCACCGAATCACGAATAGTTTGGGTTCGATCGCTAGCCACAGCCACGTCTACCCCAACAGGCAAAGACGCTTGCAAGCTCGGCAAGAGCTGTTTAACACGATCGGCAACCTCAATAACGTTCGCACCTGGTTGGCGCTGAATATTTAGCAAAATTGCCGGTTGGTCGTTATACCAAGCGGCTTGTCGAATATCCTCAGGGCCTTGCTCGGCCACGGCAACATCTTTTAGCCGCAAAGGGGCCCCATTGTCGTAAGCTAAAACCAGATTTTCGTAGTCTGCCACCGAACCGAGCTGGTCGTTGGCCGCAATACTAATCGACCGCTCAGGCCCGTCAAGATTGCCTTTGGGTTGATTGACATTAGCAGCATTAATCGCCGACCGAATCGATGCCATTGTTAAGCCATAAGCCGCCAATGCTCTCGGGTTTGCTTGAATTCGTACAGCGGGGCGCTGGCCACCCGCTATGCTCACCAAACCCACACCATTAACCTGCGATAACTTCTGCACAACCCGGATTTCAATCAGGTCGCGTACCTTATACAACGGCAAAGTCGGTGACGTAATGGCCAAGCTCATGACCGGCGTATCGGCCGGGTTAACCTTGTTATAAATTGGTGGCGCCGGCAAATCGGCAGGTAAACGATTACTGGCCGCATTAATAGCCGCCTGCACTTCTTGCTCGGCCACATCCATGGGCAAATTAAGATCAAACTGCAAGGTAATTTGCGAGCTACCCCCCGAGCTTGTCGATTTCATTTGCGTCAAGCCTGACATCTGTCCAAATTGTCGCTCTAGGGGCGAAGTTACCAAGGCAACCATTACCTCGGGGCTAGCACCCGGATAATTGGTTGACACTTGAATAGTGGGGTAATCGACCTGCGGTAACGCAGAAACTGGCAATAAGCGATAAGCCAAAAAACCAGCAATGAGCAATGCAATAGTGGCTAGCGTTGTCGCCACTGGTCGCAAAATAAAAAGTCGAGAGAAATTCACCCCTGCGCCCTTTTACGATGTAGTTGGCAACAAAAGGGCTTGCTCTGGCGCGTCATCGCTACTAACCACTTCAACTTTGGCCCCTTCGCGTAAACGGTCAGTACCTTCAACAACAACAAGCTCGTCGGCTTCTAAGCCGTGCAAAACTTCGATGCGCCCCTCATCGACGGTACCGGTTTCAATTAAACGAATACTGACGGTATCGTCATTGTTAACAAGATAAACAAACGGCCCGCGCGAACCCTGTTGCACTGCCGCCGTTGGGATCACCAAGGCCGGTTCATCGCTAACCACTTTTAATCGGACATTAACAAACTGGTTAGGAAATAAAGTGTTATCGGCATTCTCGACCCTAGCCCTCAAGGTAAACGTGCCGGTTGAAGGGTCTATTTGATTATCGATCGATACCAGCTCGCCCTGAGCCAGCTGTAAATTACCTTGGCGATCATAAACTTCTGTGGGCAGCACCTCTCCTTTATTAAGCTGTGCCAATACCGGCGCTAATTGGCTTTGCGGCAAGCTAAATACAACTGCAATCGGCTGGGTTTGGGTAATTACGACCAACCCTTCAGACGAAGAGGCCGACACCAAATTACCCGCATCAATTTTGCGCAGACCCAAACGCCCGTCAATGGGTGCCGTTATTTGTGTGTAACTTAGCTGTAAACGAGCATGATCGACCGCGGCTTGATCAATTTTTTCACGGCCTTCGTATTGCTCAACGAGGGCTTTTTGCGCATCATACTGCTGCCGAGCAATAGAGTTTTGTTCGAATAGTTTTTGATAACGCTGCAAATCGCGCCGCGCATTCGCCAATTGGGCTTGATTTTGTTTTTGCTGCCCCAAGGCTTGATCAAGCTGAACTTGATAAGAACGCGGATCGATGCGTGCTAGTAAATCGCCTTTGTTAACTTGTTGCCCTTCATCAAACAGCAATTCGATGAGCTCGCCATCGACACGGCTGCGAACCGTAACTGTGTTGAAGGCCGTAACGGTGCCGATGGCTGGGAACACGATGTTGATGGTACTTTGCTCGACTCGAGCGGCTCGGACAGGTACTTTCATTGCCCCCATTTGGCCAGCAAAGCCGCTAGTTGCGCCTGGGGTTTGGTTAGATGCGGGTTCGGCGCGCCAATACCACCAAGACAACAAGCCGCCCACGACGATCAGGCCCACAATCCACCACCGCCATAAACGTCTTGATCTGTCAGTGTCAGGGCGTATGTCCGACATGCCGTTTTCTCCGTCTTGTTATCGCAAAAGCTCTATTTTCGCCTATCTTGGCTTGAAAATGCGGGGCCAAGTACTAAAACGAAACACAACGCAACAACTTGTGCGCTCGCATCCGCTGGCTAAAAACCTTTAGCCAGCATAAAACAAACAAGGCAGAGCCTGCCTAACTTGCAAACGGTTAGGTAAGAAAACAGCGCATTTAAGCGGGTGACAGCAAAACTGAATCGTGTAAGGCTAAAGCGAGCACCGTGCCAAGCGGAAATTAATATCGCGCGACACCGGCTGCGGTTTGAGCTCGTTATCTTGTAAAGAAAAACGTACCCAAATAACGTATTTATTGGCACTGACTTCGGGAAAGACCCCCAAACCAGCGTCGACCCAAACTCTTAATAATTGATAGCTTTTGCCGGTAAGCATTTCTTGGTAAGCACCCTCTCGTGCTTGCAAATCGACCGCTTCGGCAGATTCGCGCATTAGGCGCAAAATTAATACCAAGCCTTTATAGAGTGGTAAAAACGGGCTGATCCATTCTTTGAGGTCGCGCAAACGGATGTCGGCCGGCTTAATTTGCCATGCATAATACGAAGGCATATCGGCAGGCGACGACCCGCCCGGAACCGCCAAACGGCCGCGCAAACTGGCCAGCCATTCGTTATCTCGGAGCACTTGGCCTGTGCGCCCTTGCGCACCAAGCTCTGAAATAGCCACCTGAAGCTCGTCGAGCATCTCGTTGAGTGTTTCGGTATCGACTCCGGGATGCTCGCATAGGGCACTTAAGGCCGAGCGTTGACGCTCGAGATCTTGGAGAACCGCGCCACGTAAATCGGTGCGATCGGTAATCTCGAGCAAGTCGAACAACGTACTAACCGCAATTTGATGGTGCTCGACGCTTTTGCCCTCGCAGAAGTAAAACAACCTATCGAACAAATGCTCGACCCGCAGTAGGGCCCTTACGCGCTCATTGCAAGGATATTCGTAAAGAATCACGCGAGCTGAAACCTTTAACAATTAATGGTTATTGGCCTGCTTCCCGTAGCGCCCGCTTTTGGCCATATTGCACCAGACCTCGTGTTGTTCTTGAGTACGTTGCTGCAACATGGCTAGCGTCGTGTTGCCGTCATTAACAATAACATCGTCGGCGACAGCAAGCCTGTCTTGACGGGTAGCTTGTACTGACATGATACGCTCAATAGCTTCAGTCGTCAGCCCGCTGCGTGCCTTTACACGAACGATTTGGCTCGCTTCGTCGCAATCGACCACGCAGACTCGGTCGACGCGCTCGCGCCAATTACCGGCTTCGACAAGCAATGGAACAACAAAAACCAAATAACAACCAGCCGCCTG